>CAMVJF010000126.1 GCA_947167725.1 uncultured Clostridia bacterium
GATCTCCGGCTTGCGGTCGTAAATGAGCTCGTCGAAGTCGTAGCTGCGGACGTACTTGAGGATGGAGGCGCTGTGACGCTCGCCGCGGTTGGCGACGGCGGCGCAGTATTCCGCAAGCTGGATCGGGGAGAAGATCGAGTCGGACTGTCCGATGCCGGCCTGCAGCGTGTCGCCGATTCGCCACTCGGTGCCGGTGTAGTCGGCGTGGTTGGCGCGGTTGGACATGTTGCCGGTGGTCTCGGTCAGCTCGATGCCGGTGTGCTCGCCGAGCCCGTAGGCGTGGGCGTATCGGCCCAGCTCATCGACGCCGAGCGTGTCGGACACCGTGTAGAAGAAGTAGTTGCAGGAGTGCAGCAGCGCGTTGGTGACGTTCAGCTCGCCGTGGGTGTAGTGCTCGCCCTCGACGGCGGTCCAGATCCAGCATTCCGGCGCGTAGCCGTTCGCCGCGTATTTGGTGAAGACGCCGGCGCACTTGACCTTGTCCTCGGTGTTGATGACGCCGTTGGCGAGGGCGGCCGTGGCGGTACAGGGCTTGAAGGCCGAGCCGGGCGCGTAGGCGCCCATCAGCGCGCGGTTGAACAGCGGGGCGTTGGGCTCCTCGAGCAGCTCGGAGTATTTCTCGATGATCGTCGAGACGTCGTAGGTCGGCCAGCTCGCGATCGCGAGCGGCTCGCCGGTCTTGACGTTGACGACGACGCAGGCGCCGCCCGTGATCTCCCAGTAGCCGTCCTCAAAGTTCCAGTTGCCCAGGGCCTCCTGTTCGGCCTTCTCGTTTCTGCGCTCGCTCATCAGAATGTCGATGCCGTGGGCGAGGATACGCTCGACCTGTTCCTGAAGCACGATGTCCAGCGTGATATAGACGTGGTTGCCGGGCTCCGGCTCCTTGAGGTATTCGTTGGCCAGCACGGTGCCGGAGGCGGTGCGCGTGACCTTCACCTTGCCGTCGTTGCCGTGCAGATAATTCTCAAAGGCGTACTCGATGCCGTCCTTGCCGACCATGGCGTCGGTGGAGTAATCGAGCAGGGAGTATTTCTCATACTCCTCCTGCGTCATCAGACCCGTGTAGCCGAGGATGTGCGCCGCGTAGTTGGTCTGGTAGTCGCGGGTGAAGGCGCGCTTGACCTGGATGCCGGCGAGCTTGGTCTCCATGATCGAGGTGATCAGGTTCATGCTCGCGTCCTGGACGAAAACGTACTCGGCGGTGTTGATGGCGTAGCGGACGTTGATGGAGTAGCGCAGACCGGCGATCTTGCGCATGTCCTCGGAGGAATAGTTGCTGTCGATGTCATAGCGTTTGCGCATGTAGCTCAGAAGCTCGACCGCGGTCGGATTCTCGGGCAGGCTCTTTTCCTTGTCCTTGAAATAGGCATCGAGCATCGTGCGCTGGATCTCGGTCATGTTCGGATCGTACTCAAAGGGCGGCTCGCGCGAGATCGGCAGGTCGTCGATATAGCTGTCGCCGTACTGCTCGACAAGGTCGATCAGCTCGAGGAGGATCGCGTTGGGGTCGTCGTTGGCGAAGAGCTTGCCGGTGTCGATCGTGAGGTTGTAGCATTCCTTGTTGCTGATCAGCACGCGGCCGTAGCGGTCGAGGATATCGCCGCGCGCCGCGGTGACGGTCTCGTCCTTTTGCGTGACCTCGCTGCTGGCGGCGTAGTAGTCCTCGCCGTCGATGATCTGCACCTGATAGAGAAAGACAAAGTACACGATGAGCAGGATCCCCAGCATCACGGCCAGGGCGAGCACCCGCTCCTTGGAGATGGTTTTGTTCATGCCTCTTCCTTTCTGTGGGTCACTCGATCCATCTGGCCGGAGGGAAATAGCACAGGACGGACACGGGAACGGACCAGAGCGTCTGCAGCAGCGCCGTCGGGAAGGCGGCGAAGGACGAGCTGTCGCCCAGCGCGACGAGCACGGCCTGCACAAGGGCCGTCACCACCAGCGCCGCAAGGGCCGAGAACATGTAGCCCAGAAAACGGCGGTTGATATAAAACTGGGAGATGAAGCCCACGCCGAAGGCGATGAGCGGAAAGAGCACCGTGTAGGTGATCACCGTGCCGGGTGTGAACATATCCGTAAAGATCCCCATCACCAGCCCGAAGACCGCGCCGGGGATCGCCCCCTCGAACATGCCGACGGCAGCGACCGCGGCCGGCGGGATGAAGGCGCAGACGCCCAGGGGGCGGATCTGTGTGAGCACCATGTCCTGTACGATCAGCACCACGAGCATGTAGACGCCGTACCAGAGCACGCGCTTGATCCGCCTCGGCGTGAGGAAATCCTTGAACAGGTCTTTTTTGATGAGTCTTGAGAACAATTTATTCCACCACTTCAAAGTCCTTGATGACGAATACCTGGACCAGCGAGTCGAAAACCACCTGCGGCTCGACCACGCCGTACTCGATCTGGCCGCCGGCCTCGGTCTGCACGGCGACGATCTTGCCGATGACGAGGCCCTGCGGGAAGGCGCCGCCGCGGCCGGAGGTCAGCACCTCGTCGCCGACGTAGATGTGCGCGCCGTCCGCGAGGAAGGTCAGCTTGGCCTGCTTGTTCTTCATGAAGGAGTACTCGCCCATGACGATGCCGGAGGTGCCGGTGTCGCCGACGAAGGCGCCGACGCTCATGTCGACGTCAATGAGGGTCGAGACGGTGGCCCTGGTCTCGCCGAGCTCGGTCACCTGCCCGACGACGGCGTTGTACTCGGTCACGACCGGATCGCCCAGCTCGATGCCCGAGCTCGCGCCCTTGGAAATCGTGAAGCTGTGCGCCCAGTTCGACGAGGACCAGAGCACGACCTTGCTCGACTCGAAAACATAGTCCGCGTGCTTCTCGCGCAGATTCAGCAGCTCGCGCAGACGCGTGTTCTCCTCGGAGGCGGCGATGCCGTCGCGCGCGGACTGCTGCGCGTCGGCCAGCTGGCTGCGCAGCGACTCGTTCTCCGCCAGAAGACTGTCGTAGTTGTAGAGATAGCCGTAGATCGTGTCAAACCAGTTGACCGCCGAGCTCACGACTTTCTGCACCGGCGAGATCAGCACGCCGGAGGCGTTGTGCACAAGACCGATCCGCCCGCCGCGCGCCGCGGTGGACAGCGCGATGATCAGCGCGACCGAGAATACGATCACACCGACGCGCACCCCGTATTTTTTCAGGTATTCTTTCAAAGAAGTCCAACTCCTTGCTCTTTAAGCATTTCGCCGAGCACGCAGAGGGGAAGCCCCATGACGTTGAAAAAGTCGCCGTCGATCCGCTCCACAAAGAGCGCGCCCTTGCCCTGCGCGCCGTACGCGCCGGCCTTGTCGAGCGGCTCGCCCGTCGCGACGTAGGCCGCGATCTCCTCCTCGGAGATCGCCCGGAAGGTCACGGCGCTGCGGTCCGCACGCCGCAGCTCGCACCCGCGCCGGATGACGCATACGCCGGTGTAGACCTCGTGGGTCCTGCCCGAGAGCGTGCGCAGCATCTGCGCCGCCTCGGCCTCGTCGTGCGGCTTTCCATAGACGCGGCCGCCGTACCAGACGATCGTGTCCGCGGCGATCACGGCGTCGTCCTCCTCCGCGTACGCGGCGACCTCGCGCGCCTTGGCGGCAGCGAGCGAGAGCACGAGCTCGTCGGGCGGAAGCGAAGGGTCCGCCTTCTCCTCGCCCCGCGCGGGGAGCACGAGCAGCTAGCTCGCGCCTGCGCGGCGAGCCGGAGGCCAGAACGTAGCGCATCTCAGTCCACCCCGCGGTAGTAGAGACCGCGCGTGAGGACGTTGGGGCGGTAATCGGACAGGCCGAGGTAGGACTTGGCGACCTCGGCGCACTCGCGCGCGCTCTCGGTCGTGAAGAGCAGCCTCAGGCCCCAGAGCCCCGCCTCGCCGAGTTCAGGGCCGCGGTCGGCCATAAAAAGCTTGTGGGCGTTGTAGATCACGTTGCGGCAGCCGAATTCCTTGACCACGTGGAAGACGTTGCCCGTGCGGTCCGACATCTGCGCGGGCTGTGAGCAGGCGCAGCGCCCGGCGCTGTGGCGGATGACGCACTGGTCGGAGACCATCAGAGGCAGACGGCCGTAGACGATCATTTCCGTGTCGATGGCCTTGCTCAGATCCTTGATCTGGGCCAGGCGCAGCTCAAAGGAGGCCGTCGCGGAGAGGAAGCCGCAGTCGCGCAGCACCTCGATCGTGCGGGAGTTGAAGGCGTTGAGCCCGAAATCGCCCCGCAGGGCCATCCCCGCGCGCAGCGCGAGCCCCACATGCCCGAGATTGCCCACGAGCGCCTCCCCGACGCCCGCCTCGGCGAGCTTTTTGAGCGCGTCGAGCACTGCGGCCTGCTCGCCGTCGGTGATGACGCGGGGCAGAACGGCCGCGACGCGCGTGCCGCTGTCGATATATTTCCGCAGAACCGAAGGGTCGTCGGCAAAGGCCATGGCGGGGACGTAGAGATGGGCGGGCGCGAGCTCGCACAGCTCGTCGGAGAGCTGCTCGGGCGTGCGGACCTGGAAGATCCATTCCGGCGCGTCCTTCCGGGACTCGTGCGCGGCGAGCGGAGGCAGCGGCAGACTGCGCCGCTCGGGCGGACGCGCGCGCTCCTCGGAGATCTTCGCGATGAGGCTGCGGCGCAGCTCGTTGATCTCGGCCGCGGGCAGGTAGAGACAGGGCTCGACCTTGGCGCGGTTTTCCACACAGTTGTAGGGCGTGCCGCCGGTTTTGAACATCTGCTCGGTGACGTAAGCCTCGCTGAGGCCCTGGCGCAGCGCCGCCTCGGGCATCGGCCCCTCGGCGACGGCGCGGCTTCCCTCGTCGTCGAAGGCGATGGCGCGGATGCGCTCGCCCTTGGCGCATACGGTGTAGAAATGGAGCGGCACACGGCGCAGCTCGCCGTCGGAATAGGCGCGCTTGGCGTCCGCGAAAAGGCGCTCGGCCTCCCGCTCGGAGCCCTCGACGCGCGTGCCGAACATGTCGGACTTGTCGCCGTCAAAATAGCCGCTGGTAAAGCCGCTGCGCGAAAAGGCGGTCTCCAGCGTCCGGAGTTCGTCCTTGGTCGGCGCGCGGCGCTCATGGAGCACCTTGGCATAGACGCCGGTGACGACGGCGGTGTATTCCGGGCGCTTCATGCGCCCCTCGATCTTGAGGCTGGACACCCCCGCGTCCTCGAGCTCGGCGAGCTTTTCGACGAGACAGTTGTCCTTGAGCGAGAGGGGATAGTCGTCCATCCGCCCGCCGAGGGAATACTGCATGCGGCAGGGCTGGGCGCACATGCCGCGGTTGCCGCTCCTGCGGCCGATCAGCGCGGACATATAGCACTGCCCGCTGTGGCAGAAGCACAGCGCGCCGTGGACGAAGACCTCGGTCTCGATGGGAGCGCGGGAGGTGATGTAACGGATCTGATCGATCGACAGCTCGCGCGCGAGCACGGCGCGCGTGAGTCCCATCTCGGCCGCGGCCTCGACCCCGGCGAGATTGTGGATGCTCATCTG
>CAMVJF010000127.1 GCA_947167725.1 uncultured Clostridia bacterium
CCGGAGAAGAATCCGCCGATGCCCGCCGGCGCTCCCGACATGGGCGGCATGTACTGATTAATGCGAAAAAAAACAAAAAAAGGGGAGCTGACGCGCTGCGTCAGCTCCCCCGTTTTTCGTTTCCCGGCGGGGCCGGAGGCGGGCTTTCCCGGCCGCCTCTTTCAAATTCTTAAGCCGATTTTCCGTTGACTATTGCGGGGGGATATGTTAACCTAAATACTGAGATAGAATCTGATCGGAAGGGTGTGCGATAACGATGGATGAAAAAGCCCGCAAGATCTTTCATAAAAGCGAGAGCGAACTGAGCGACTACGAGCGCATGATGCTCTCGATCCTGGCGGAGAACGACGAAGCCGTCGAAGAAGCTCCGGTCGAGGAAGCCCCGGTCGAGAAGGCTCCGGTCGAGGAGGTTCCGGCAGAGGAAGCCCCGGTCGAGGAGGCTCCGGTCGAGGAGGCTCCGGCAGAGAAAGCCCCGGTCGAGGAGGCTCCGGCTGAGGAGGTCCCGGTCGAGGAGGCTCCGGTCGAGGAGGTCCCGGTCGAGGAGGTCCCGGTCGAGGCCGATGACAGCGACGTGAAGATCGCGCCGGACAAGAGCGAGGAGCCGCGTCAGCCGATCCCACTGCTGACCGAGGAAAAGAACCCCGAGCTCGAGCCGGTCGTCGTTTCCCGCCCCACGATCCAGTTCATGAACAGCATCGAGCGTGAGAAGAACATCACCCGCAAGGTGCGCCGCCACCGCCGCCGTTCCGGCATCGTGGTGCTGGCGCTCTGCGTGGCGCTGATGATGGTCGCCTTCCTGTACAACGGGCTCGTCAACAAGTCCTGGGGTCTGCTCGAGAAGGAAGAGCCCACGCCCGTGCCCACCGCGGAGCCGGCCGCGACGCCCGAGCCTACGCCCGAGCCCACGCCCGAGCCTCCCAAGCCGCACCGCTATGTTATCGAACGCGCGAATCTGAGCTGGACCGCCGCGCAGGATCTGTGCCTCTCGAGCGGCGGATACCTCGCCGTCATCAACACGCAGGCCGAGTTTGACGAGATCACCGCCCTCGCCGATGAGTTCGGCATCGAACGCCTCTGGGTCGGCTGCCACCGCGCGGTGGGCGAATACGTCTGGGAAAACAACGAGACGGTCGAGCGCGGCGTGGACCCCTCCGACACCGGCATGTCCCTCTGGGACAAGACGCCCGGCGAGGTCGAGCCTTCCTTCATCGACGCGGAGGACGGCACGGAGGAAAACTATATCATGCTCTGGAAGCACAACGGCCGCTGGTGCTACAACGACAGCCGCAACGACCCCGCGGGCGAATTCCCCGGCTGGCGCGGCACGCTCGGCTATGTCTGCGAGTTTGAAGAGTGACCGTTGCGAAGAAATAAAAAAGCTGTGAGAAGACTCTCACAGCTTTTTTATTTCCGGAGATAGTCCGCACCGCGGATCACGCCCGAGCTCGAGCGGAAAACGCCGTCGTCGAGATAAACGAGATCCAGATTTTCCTCGCGGATCTCCGCATCGAAGGGATTGACCGCCTCGTTGAGCAGCGCGAGCCATTCGTCCTTCTCCACGAAGGTGTAGCTCAGTCCGCCCGCGTCCGCGGGACGGTTCGGAAGCGTGTAGAAGCGAATGTCCTCGGCGCGGCACTGGATCGCGCTGCGCAGGAAAAAGGCGATATTCGCCGCGCTCAGATCGCTGTCGAGCGAGCGCGCGGCAAGCTGCACCACGGCGGGCAGCTCCGGGATCGAGCCGAGGGAGATGAACTGCTTCGCGGCCGCGTGCAGAAAGTCGTGCTGCAGGGCGATGCGGTCGATATCTCCGTTTACATAATTCTTTCGATAGCGGCAGAGCTGGACGCACTGCTCGCCGTTGAGACGCTGGTAGCCCGCGGGGATGTGGATGTGCAGATCCTGCGCTGCGTCCTCGTAGTCCATGTCGAAGGGGACGTCGAAAAACACGCCGCCCATCAGGTCGATCGCCTCTTTTACGGTGCCGATCTCAAGAACGGCGCAGCAGTCGGGCTCAAAGCCGCAGAGCGCGCAGACCGCGCCGCGCAGGCCGTCGATCCCGCTTTCGCCGGCATTTTTCGAGGCGGTGTAGACGCAGTTGATCTTGCGGACCGGCCAGGCAAGGTTTACATAAGTATCTCTCGGGATGCTGACGAAGTCCATGCGGCGCGCCTCGGCGTCGATGCGGCCGAGGACGATCGTGTCGGTGTTGCCGCTGGTCTCGTCAAGCCCGGCGAGGATCAGCGTGTAGACCTTCTTTCTCCGCCTGGCGCTCTCGCGCGGCGGGGCGCTTTCCTCCGCGGCCAGGGCGAGGGCCGTCTCGCGGGCGCTCTCTTCGCTCTGCGTCGGCGCGGGGCTGGCCTTTACGGCGCGCGGCGGACGAGGGAGCGCACCGGCGACGGCGCTGCCTGCGCCGACGACGAGGGCGCAGAGAAGCAGGAATCGGATCATGGCTTTCCCTCTCGGGGATGGTCTGAGCATGTCGATGCTCCTTTCGCGGATAGATACCTCCTATCATGTCCGCTCCGCGGCGGTTTTATACCGGGAAATGAAATAAATAACGGTCCGAATCTCTTCGGACCGTTTTTTATCATCTGTCGTCTTTCAAAGCGCCTCGAAAGCGGAGAGCGCGGCCTTGTAGGTCATGTAGCAGTCGAGCTTCGCGACGACCTCGAAGGGGGCGTGCATGCTCAGGACCGGGACGCCCGCGTCGATCGTGTCGATATTGCGCTTGGCCATGAACTTCGCGATCGTGCCGCCGCCGCCCTGGTCGACCTTGCCGAGTTCGGTCATCTGCCAGACGACCTTTTTGTCCGTAAAGAGACGGCGGAGCCGCCCCACCAGCTCGGCCGAGGCGTCGCTGCTCTGAATCTTGCCCTTGACGCCCGTGAATTTGCACACGCCGACGCCGTAGTTGATCCGCGCCTCGTTGCGCTTCTCGGAGACCTCCGGGTAGAGCGGGTCGAAGGCCGCCGTGACGTCCGCCGAGAGGCAGACGCTTTTCTCATAGCAGCGGCGCAGCGCGACGCCCTGGCTCTCGCAGAGATCCTTCATAAAGGTGTCGAAGGCCGCGCTCTGCATGCCGCTCACGCCCTCGGAGCCGATCTCCTCCTTGTCCGCGAGGATGCACACGCAGCTGCGCTCGGGCGCCTCCACGTCCAGGATCGCCCTGAGCTCGGCAAAGGCGCAGACGCGGTCGTCATGGCCGTAACCGCCGATGAGCGAGCGGTCGAGACCGATCTCGCACACGTCAAAGGCCGGGACGGCCACGAGCTCGGCGGAGATAAAGTCCTCCTCCGTGAGGCCGTAGAGGTCGTTGAGAAGGCTCAGCACCGCGAGCTTGACGCGGTCCCCGCCCTCGTCGGCGTAGGGCGCGCTGCCGATGAGCAGATTCAACCCCTCGCCGGTGATGCCCTCGGCCATCGTCTTTTTCATCTGATCGGCGGCCAGGTGCGGCAGCAGGTCGGTAATGACGAACTTCGGCTCGTCCTTTTCGCGGCCCAGGGCGATCTCCACGCTGCTGCCGTCGCGCAGCATCACGACGCCGTGCAGCTCCAGCGGGATCGTGACCCACTGGTACTTTTTGATGCCGCCGTAGTAGTGCGTGCGGAGGTAGCAGAGCTCGTCGCTCTCGTAAAGCGGGACCTGCTTGAGATCGAGGCGCGGCGCGTCGACGTGCGCTCCCGCGATCACGGCGCCCTCGGCGAGACTCCGTTTGCCGATGACGGCGAGGAAAAGCGCCTTGTCGCGGTTCTTTTGGTAGAGCTTCATGCCGGGGTGCAGCGCCATGCCAGGCACATAGGGGACGAAGCCCTCGTCCTCGGCCAGGGCGACGGCGTTCTTCACCGCCTCGCGCTCGGTGCGTGAAGCGTTGAGGAAGCGCATATAGGCCGCGCAGTAGTTCTCGCAGTCGATGCGCTCGTCGGTGCCGATCAGGTCGTAGCCGTTCTTCTGCTCGTAAAAAAGCTTGCTTCTCAGTTCATCCATGAGACTGTATTACCTCCGAAAAATATCGTTTGCATGCCTGATAAAACGTGGCGGCGTCCGCGTCGTTCGACAGGATGTCGTCGCAGTTTTCGCGAAAATAGTCGTCGCTCCGCTGGGCGTCGAGCCGGGCCGCGGCCCGCTCGGCGCTGATGGAGTCGCGCCGCATGATGCGCGCGATGCGCGCTTCGCGCCCGGCGATCACGCCCACGACGCGCTCGCAGCGCGCCGCGAGACCGCCGGAGATCAGCTCGATCGCGTCAAGCGCGGCGAGCGTGCCGCCCGCCATGGCCCAGGCGCGGAGCCTGCGCGTCACCTCTTCGCGTACAAAGCGGTGCGAGATCCCGTTGAGCGCCTCGAGCTCGCACGGATCGGCGAAGACGATCGCGGCGAGCGCCGCGCGGTCGATCCCTCCGTCCCGCGCGGCGGCGGGAAAGCGCGCGCAGAGCGCGGCGCGCAGCGCCGCATCGTTTTCGAGAAGCTCGTGGTAGACCTCGTCGCAGTCGATCGCGAGCGCGCCGAGCTCGCGCAGGACCGCGAGCGCGGTGGTCTTGCCGCTGCCGCTGCCGCCGGTGACGCCGAAGATGCGCATGCCGTCCACGAGCGCGTCCGCGATCTCCTCCCCGGCCAGCGCGCCGGGGCGCAGGATGCGGTAGGGCGTCGAGGCGAGAGAGAGGACGGTGGATTCCCGGCCGATGCCGCAGGCGCCGCCGTCCACCACGCCCTCGATCTTCCCGTCAAAATACGCGAGCACCTGCCGCGCGTCCTTCGGGCTCGGCTCGCCCGAGGGGTTGGCCGAGGGCGCGGCGAAGGGAAGCGCCGTCTCGCGCAGGAGCGCGAGCGTCAGCGGATGGTCGGGCCAGCGCAGACCCACCGTGTCGCCCCCGGCGAGCACGACGGGCGGGATCTCCGGCCGGGCCCGGAGCACGATCGTCAGCGGGCCGGGCCAGAAGCGCGCGGCCAGCGTCCGCGCCTGGGGCGGGACGTCAAGGCAGTAGCGCTCCATCTCCTCCGGCCCCGCGACCATGAGCGAGAGCGGCTTGACGGCCGGGCGGCCCTTGACCTCGTAGATCTTCTCCACTGCCCCGGCGTCGAGGCCGTTGCCCGCGAGGCCGTAGACCGTCTCGGTCGGAACGGCGACAAGGCCGCCGCCGCGCAGGATCTCCGCGGCGCCCCGCAGGCTGTCGGTAAATACGCGCGTCTTCATCGCTCCCCCGCCTCCCCGCTCTGTTCGGCCAGCCGTGCGGCCTGATCGGCGGTCACGAGCGCGTCGATGAGCGCGTCGAGATCGCCGTTGAGGATGGGCGCGATCGAAAAGCTCCTCCCCTCGCCCGTGAGCCGGTGATCGGTCACGCGGTTCTGGGGGAAGTTGTAGGTGCGGATGCGGTCGCTGCGGTCGCCGCTGCCGATCTGGGAACGGCGCTCGGAGGCGATGGCCGCCTCCCGCTTTGCG
>CAMVJF010000128.1 GCA_947167725.1 uncultured Clostridia bacterium
GAAGCACCGCTGCGAAGAATATCAGGATCTTTCGTTTCATATGCTCAAGCCCCTTCCGATGATGAGGTTTCCAATACTGTGTGAGGATTTTCGCTTACGCTGTTTGCACAGCTTTTGCTTTGTTTTTTCTCGAAATGATGAAGTATGCGATCGTTCCGACCACGGCGGCGGCAAGCGCGTGGAGCGCGAGACTGGAAATGCCCCAGAACAGCTTGTCGTTGTCGCGCAGGAATTCAAAGAGGAATCGGCTGTAGCCGAAAAGCATCAGCATGATCGGGTAGGCAAGGCCATCCGGCTCGAAGCGTCTTCTGGCGCATCTGGCATAGACGATCACCGCGATCAGTACCGCCGTAATCGCCTCGATCGGCTGCGTCGGAAAGGTCGGGACGCCGAGCTCCGGGTTGTAGATCCCTCTTGCCCACGGATAGCCGTGGCAACAGCCGGCGAAGATGCAGCCGAAATGCGCGATCCCGTGCACGACGCAGGGACAGGGCGCGAGATAGTCGCAGGTCGCGTACCAATCCAGCTTCATGATCCGGCTGATCGGCAGCGCGATCAGCGGGATCCACACAAAGACCCGCACGATGTTGTTCCCGCCCCAGTTTTTGAAGCCGCTCTCTGCCCAGAAGAGGAAAAACATCCACAGAACGGCCAGAGAGTATACAATGACGGTAAACACAAGCGCCTTGAGAAGCGACATCTTATAGTTTTTCGCATTGAGCAGGTTGAATGAGAGGACGCCCACAAAGCCCGCGATAAAAAACAGATTGTAGAAAAACGAGCTGAGTCCCGCGTCTTTCGCGGCGATCACGATCGAACTGATCACACTTGATTTCCTCCATGTTTGCATTTTGGCATACGCGAGTATCCGCGCAGCGCCGGGTATTCGCGTATACCCTGCTCCCCCGAGGGGGAGCAGAATATACTTGCGATTGCTTGGGTCAGGGGTCGGTGGAGGTGACTTCCTCCGGCCAGCCGGCCTGATCGGGGTTGTTGTCGTACTGCAGGGCGTAGGCCACCACCGAAACGTTGAAGCCCGCACCGCCGTCACCGCCGGTCAGCGCGACCATCTGTTCGGTCGTGATGTTCTCATCGATCTTCACCGAGGTGAAAACGGTCTTCTCGCCCGCTTCGGTTCCCGCGTCCTCATCCGCCGCATCGAGCTTCGCGTTGAGGGCGTAAGTCAGATAGACCTTGCCGTCGGCCACTTTATAGCCCTTATAGGTCCAATCGGAGGGAACGCCCTGAATGTAGCCCTGAAGCTTCGTCAGGTCGTTGCCCGTGACCTCGCTCCATACGTCGGCCTTGTCGAAGATCACCTTGACCTTGACCCACTGGTCGTAGATGCCGGTGTTCTTCACGGTCGGGACCTTGGAGACCACGGAGCCGGGCAGGACCTTATTGTAAGTAAAGCCCGTCGTGCCGTCGCCGGTCTTGTCGGTCCAGGTGGAGGTCTCGGTTAAGGCGATGGAGAAGAAGTCGGAGCCGCCACCGCCGCCACCGCCGTCCTTGGCGGTCTTGAAGGTGTTGGTCACGGTCTTCGTCGCGTTGTACCATGCCAGCGAGCCGACGCCGATGGCCGCGATCAGCAGTACGATGAGCGCGACGATCAGTATCTTTTTCTTACTCATACGTTTCTCCTGTTATAGTGAGAGTATGGAAGACGATCAGGGGTTGGAGCCGCCGAAGCACCCGGCGTACGCGGCCGCGGCGCTGTCAAAGCCCTCGGCCTGGCAGGCGTAGGCAGAGAAGACAAGGTTGCCGAAAGAGGCGGGATCGCTGCCGGTCAGAGGTTCGGCGTCGTCGGCCACTGTGACCTCGTTGCCGGTGAGAATGAAGGAGGTGACAGCCGTGCTGCCGTCGCCGATGATGACGGTCTTGTACGCGTAGACGCCGGGATAGCTGGTGCCGAGAGCGGTCCAGTCGGTGGCGTTCACGGTGAACTCAAGGTTGCCGTTGCTGCTGTCCTCGACCTTCACGAAGAGGTAAGCGGCGATGCCGTTCTCAATGATAACGTTGACCTGCGGATCCTTCGGGACGGTCACGCCGGGCATGAGGCCCTCGTAGGTGCTGCCCGTGGACTGTCTGGGATCGCCCAGCGTGTAGCTGGCCGGAACCAGCGCGCCGCTGCCGTCGACAGAAGCGGCGACATAGGTCAGCGTGCTCTCGTCGAGCTTGAAGTTGTTGGTGACGTCGCCGTCCTTGATGATGTTGCCGCCGCCGGCGGGAACGAAGGTGTTTGTGACCTCGGAGGACTCCGCGGTCAGGAAAGCCAGGGTGCCGACGCCGATGAGGGCGACGAGGACGAGCGCGATGGCGACGCTCAGGATCTTTTTCTTATTCATGGTTTAGTCTCCTTTACTGTTGAGTTGACTTGTGCGGAAACGGATCAGGCAAAGCAGTCGGCCCAGGCGGCGGCGGCATTGGCAAAGCTCTGGGCCTGGCAGACGTAGGCGCTGACCGCGAGGCTGCCGAGCGCGACGGTCGTCTCGCCCTCAGCCGGAGTGAAGACGGCGTTGTCAGCAACCACGACCTGGTTGTCTTTCAGGAGGGACAGGCCGTCGATCTCGAGGGCGTCCGTGCCGGTATAGGGATTGCCGCTGTTCCAGACGTAGACGTTGTCAACGCCGGAGACCGCAGTCCAGGCCGCGTCATTCACAGCCCAGGACAGGTTGCTGTTCAGGCTGGTCGGCTCGATCTTCACGAAGACGTAGACGATCGCGCCGGTCTCGATGTCGACCTTCAGCTTCGGGTTCTTCGGGATATCCATGCCGGGAACGATGTCGGTGTACTCCAGAGAGCCGCCGGCCTGCACGGTCACGTCGGTATCCTGGACGAGGTTTCCGTTCGCATCCTTTTTCACGCCGTTCTCAGTCAGGGTGAAGTTCACGCTCGGATCGCCGTGGATGATCTTCTGGCTGCCGGCTACGAAGGTGTTCGTGATCGGGGCCTTCTGCTCCTTGACGAACGCCAGGGTCGCGCCAACGGAGATCACAACGATCAGAACGATCGCCAGCGCGCTGTAAAAGATTTTTTTCTTCATGGGTTTTCCTCCTGGTAAAAAAATATTTTTGCTAACAAATGAATGATCGCACAGGTCCTTGGCCTATGTCCCGCTGCCGGGCGGCGGTCCCCCTTTCTCTTCGGGGCCAGCCCGGGTTTTTTTGCCCTGCTTCTCCTTTTTTTCCTTCTTTTTCTCGCCGTCCTCCCCGGGCTCGGTGAAGGCCCGGATCATGTCCGGCAGGAAAAACAGCAGAAGCAGCAGTGCTCCGCCCGCGATCGCCGCATACATGCCCGGCGGCTCGCGGATGTAGGAGACAAAGTAGCCCAGCTTCGGGATCGTGAAGAACGCGACGCCGATGACGTTGTCCTGATGCACAGGCGCTCCGTCAACGCTGTTGTTCGCATCCCCCTTGGTCCGGAAGAGGTAGGCTCCGTCCTCGTCCCGCGTGATCGCCACGACGCGGTGCGTCGCGACCAGCAGGTCTTCGTTCATCACAAAGGATATCGGATCGCCGACACGGATGTTTTCCGGTTCGACGGGACGGACAAGGATCACGCTGCCGACGTGGAAGGTCGGCTCCATCGAGCCGGAGAGGATCGTGAACACCTCGCCGCCGAAGAGGCGCAAGGCGACCAGTCCCACGGCCACGAGCACGACGAGGCTCACCACGATCGTGGTGAAGATGCTCCATATTTTCTTAAGTACTTTCAATACACATCCCTTCCTTTGCGGCAGCCGTCAATACTCTGCCATTTGCGGCCGGAGTTACCTCGTCCGTCTGAGACGCCGGAACGCGTTCACAGTCCGTGCTCCCCCTCTCCGTCTGAGACGCCGGAAAGAGAAAAAAACCGCCATTATCTGCCACCGATGCAGAATATGCATTTTACACCGCGCAGATTCGCCTTTTGCCTTTCCCGCATAATTGTCATTATGTGGTGAGCGGAAAAAAAAGCGATAAATAATTCAATTTTTTGTAGAAAAATCGCAATATGTATACTTTTAGACCTATTCTATGATATTGTACTTTGGCACCCTGGAAATGTCAATATGCAATTGCAATAAATAGTCCTGGTTCAAATTGGCGATTCAGTCCAGCGGCCGGGCGGTAATACCATAGCACAGGAGGAATCAAAGAAACCGTCAAAAACGCGGAAACGTGCAATCATGAAGAAGAAACATCAGAATAAAAAGCGCCTCGGTGAAGCCTGCTCGATCAATGGTCATGCTGATTCATCATTCCTTATTCCATTATACAGACCTGTTCCCGCTCCCCTTTAAGCTATATTCTTTATTTCTTTATTTTATTGTAATAGTATTTATTGTTATAGTAATAGAATAATAGAAAATAGAAACGGGCCGGCCATCATGGCCGACCCGTTTGTCATGCGGCGCTCGATCGATGCCGCGCCGCCGCTCTCCTCCGTCCTCAGGCATCCGCCTTCCAGAGGCCGTGCAGATTGCAGTACTCGTACGCGGCGACGGCCGTCTCCCCCTCCGCGAGCGCAAAGAGCGCGGCGGGCTTCATGCCGGGGCGCAGATCCTTCTTCTGGAAGCCGAGATTCGTTTCGAGCACGATCCACATGATGTAGTGGACGTCCAGCATCGGGTGCTCGGCCGAGCCGACCTTCACCGACACGAGGCCGTCCTTTTTCTCGACGACCGGAACGTGCTTCTCGCCGGAGGCGTCCGTCGTGTTGGCGCGAAGCTCCTCCCAATCCGCGTTCGGGGCGAGCGCCTTGTCCGTGATCACGACTGCGCCGGTGCTTTTTTCTTTGTAAAAGAACATGTTTTTTCTCCTTGAATATCAGGATAACGGTCGGCGTCGGGAAGCTGCCGATGCCGTTTCTATAGTAGTATAAATCGTGGGAAAACACAAGAACAGGTTGCGGAATAATGCTCGCGCCCGTATGGATGCGGCGTCAGAGGAACAGCTTCCGCCCCGGGCAGGCGGGCGGGGCGCGGAAGATGAACTTTGCTCTTGTTTTTTGCAGACATTTCCCGTAAAGTATGGATAGAGACTTTACTTCCCGCTCCGCGTTCCGATACGGGAGCCAGCGAGCGGGAACGGCATCTTTTTTTAGGGAGGCAAGATGATGCTGAACATTGAGAAAAAGGCGGAAGGGACCGCGCTGTGCGTCGCGCTGGGCGGGCGTCTCGACACCGTCTCTTCGCCGGAGCTGGAAAAGGAGCTGAAGGCGTCGCTGGACGGCGTGACGGAACTGACGCTGGACATGCGGGGACTCGACTACATCTCCTCCGCGGGGCTGCGGGTCCTGCTCGGCGCGCAGAAGACCATGAACCGGCAGGGTGAAATGAAGCTCGTTCACGTTGGCGAGACGATCATG
>CAMVJF010000129.1 GCA_947167725.1 uncultured Clostridia bacterium
GTCTGCGCAGCTCGGAGCTGTTCCGGCTGCTGCAGGAGGCATCCATCCGCCACACCGAGCAGCTCGGGATGGGCCGGGACAAGACGCTGGACAAGGGCATCCTCTGGGTGCTGCTGATGCAGCGCGCGGAGATCCTGCGCATGCCCGAATACGACGAGAGGATCGTGCTCAAAAGCTGGCCGGGCAGGACGATGCACCTGCTGTTCCCGCGCTATTACAGTCTCGAGACCGCGGCGGGCGAGCCGCTGCTCAAGGCCAGCGCGCTCTGGAGCCTCGTCGATGAGAAAACGCGCAAGGTGGTCTTCCCGGAGAAATACGGCGTCGTCATCGAAGGCACCGTGACCGGCGAGGAGATCGCCATGCCCTCCGCCGCGGCGAAGGCGGAATGCGCTTTTTCCCGGGACTTCACCGTGCCCTTCAGCTACGTCGATCTCAACGGCCACATGAACAACACCCGGTACTTCGACCTGGCCGAGGATTGTATCGGCGCTGCCGCGGCGGGGAAGCTTCTCAGCTTCGCCGCAGTCGAGTATCAGAACGAGGCTCGGCTCGGCGAGACGCTGCCTCTGCGCTGGGGCGAGGACGCCGCCGGCTGGTATCTATGCGGCGAGACGGAACGCCCCGTCTTCCGCATGCGGCTTTCCTATAAATAAGACAAGCGACCGGCGCCGCCCCTGTCATTCGACAGGGGCGGCGCCGTACGGAGGGAAAACGATGGACACACTTTCCGACTATATCCGCTGGATGGGAGATTTCCCGATCTCGACGACCGGCTTTCTGGACGTGGACGCGCTGGTGCTCTGCGCCCTGTCCTACATCGACCTCTCGCCCGTCTTTGCCGACGGCGGCGAGGGCCGCCGCGTGCGCGACTGCGCGGAGATGATCGAGCACGACGATCTGCGCGTGATGATCACGGGCGGCGACAAGGGCTACCCGGAGCTGCTCGCCTGCGCCGCGGCGTCGAAGCGCTTCGGCGAGCTGCGCATGGACGGCTACGTCGATATCTTCCGCCCCGATCCGCCGCTGCAGTTTTCCGCCGTCTGCTTCCATGACGACGAGGATTTCTCCTTCCTCGCCTACCGTGGGACGGACAACTCGATCGCGGGCTGGAAAGAGGACTTCATGATCAGCTTCACCCGCACCGAGGCGCAGGAAATGGCGCTGCGCTATGCCGAAGAGCACATCGTCCCCGGGCGGCGCTGGTATGTGGGAGGCCAGTCCAAGGGCAGCAACCTCGCCCTCTACGCGGGCTGCCTCATGAGCTGGGAGAAATGGAACGCGATCGAGCGGGTCTTTCTGCTCGACGGGCCGGGCTTCTGCCCGGAGGTCATGGACCCGAACCTGATTCGCCGCATCGACGCCAAGGCCACGCAGATCGTGCCGACCTTTTGCGTGGTGGGCAAGCTCTTCGCCCCCGAGGTCCGCGACACGCGCATCATCCGCTCGTCCAACAGCGGCTTCCTGCAGCACGCGCTGATCTCCTGGGGCGTCGATCACGGCAAGCTCGCCCTCGCCCCGGCGCACGAGCCGGAGAGCCTGCTCGCCAACGAGGCCATGGGCAGCTGGATCGCAGACATCAGTCAGGACGACCGCGTCGTATTCGTCAACGAGCTGTTCGACGTCCTCGCCGCGGGCGGGGCGGAGACGCTCGACGAGATCCGGCTCGGCGGACGAGAGGGGATCGAGGCGATCCTCCGCCGTCTGGGCGAATCGAGCGAGATCACGAAGCGCACGCTCTCCGATCTGCCGAAGTACGCCGTGAAGGCCGGGCTCGACAAGCTCCTCGGGCGTCTCGGCGCGGAGAGGGAAAAAGCGATCGCCGATTGACAGCGGCGTGCAAAGCGCGTATGATCGATCTGGAAATTATTTCATGTTTCCGGATGCGGAGGACGCGCCCCGTGTCCGGGAAACACGGGAGGCGAGCTTATGACAAACAAACGCTCCGGCTTCAGCATGTGGCTTCTGATCTGGGGTCTCGGTCTCGCGGGACAGATCTGCTGGAACGTGGAGAACCAGTGGTTCAACACCTTCGTCTACGCAAAGATCGGCAAGGACCCGTCCATCATCACGGGCATGCTGATCTGGTCGGCCGTGGCCTCGACCTTCGCGACCTTTTTCTTCGGCACCTGGGCGGACCGGAGCGGCAAGCGCCGCCGTTTCATCTCCTGGGGCTATATCCTCTGGGGCGTTTTCACGATCGCCTTCGGCCTGACGCAGTTCATCAGCAGGGAGATGTACGCCCTCGTCGCGGCGAGCGTCGTGATCGCGGACAGCGTGATGAGCTTCTTCGGCTCGATGGGCAGCAACGCGGGCTTCTCGACCTGGACGACGGATCTGCTCAACGAGCGCAACCGCGGCGGCATCGGCGCCGCGCTCGCGACCCAGCCCGTGCTCGGCACGCTGATCGGTACGGTCGCGGGCGGCATGCTCGTGGGCAGGAACGACGACTATATGCGCCTCTTCCTCGTGATGGGTCTCGCAGTCATCGTCTTCGGCGTGATCTCGATGTTCACCCTGGACGAGAGGGACGACGTCGCGCCGCACCGCGAGGGCTCGTTCTGGGGGCAGTTCTTCTCAGTCTTTGATTTCAAGCGCTTCTTCGCGCTGCGTGAGCTGGTGCTCGTGCATATCGCGATCGCGGTCTTTACGATCGGCTTTAACGCCTATTTCGCCTATATCGGCAATTACCTCATCCACTACCTCGGCTACACGGCGGACCAGATGGGCATCATCGAGGCCGTGCCGCTGCTGCTCGCGATGCTCGCGGCCATCCCCTTCGGCATGCTCATCAACCGCAACAAGCACCCCTACCTCGCGATCGCGACCGTGCTGCTCAACGTGATCGGCCTGCTCATCATATACCCGATCAAGGCCGCGGACGTCGACCCGACGCAGCTGTTCAACGCGCGCATCTGGATCGGCATCCTCGTCATGGGCATGGGCTACGTCGGCATTCTGCAGGTCACGAAGGTCTGGGCCAAGCAGCTCTATCCCGAGAACGCCAAGGGGCAGTTCGAGGGGATCTGGATGCTCTTCTACGTGCTGATCCCGATGGTGGGCGGCTCGCTGATCGGGGAGGCGGCCGTCAAGCGCGGCGGCGAGACCTTCGTCAACGCCGTCAGCGGCAAGACGGAATACATCCCCAACGGCAGCATCTTCCTCATCGGCGCCGTCGTCGTGCTCTTCACGCTGATCCCGCTCGTTTTGAGCATCCGATATCACAGGGCGCGCGTCGCGGAGGAAAAGCGGGGCTGAACCCCAAAACGATACGAACAGGGGCCTGTCGGACGACAGGCCCCTGCTTTGCGTTATCGGAGTTTTTTTTCAAAACAGCTGCCCCGGCAGCCGGAGCTTGTCCCTGGGCGGGAAGAGCGCGTCGAAGGCCTCGAAGGCCTCCGGCTCGCGTTCGGCGGCGAAATAGCCCTCCGGCGGGCCGTATTCTCCGGTGACGCCGTCGAGCCAGCCCCCGATCAGCTCGCGGCAGCGGAAGAAGGAGGCGTCCGCCCCCTCCGGCAGACCGCGGTAGCGGATGCCGTACTCGCTGGCGTAACGAAAGCCGCTCTTGCCGTAAAAGCCGATGTTCCCCTCAAAGCACAGCGCCCCGCAGCCGAGCGCGGCGGCGCGGGAGAGAGACTCGTCGAGCAGCAGCTTGCCGAAGCCCCGGCGCTTGTACGCCGGCGCGATGCAGATCGGACCCATGGTCATGATCGGGAGCTCGCGGCCGTCGTCTGTGCGGATCGCGGCGCGCATGAACATGTTCTGCCCGATCAGCTCGCCGTCCTTTTCCATCACGAGATCCAGCTCCGGCACGAAGGCGGGATCCCCGCGCAGCCGGTGGAGGACGAAATGCTCGAGACAGCCGGGACGGTACACGTTCCAGAAGGACTCGCGGACCAGCTCTTCCACCGCGCGGTGATCCTGCGCCGTTTCCCTCCGGATGACGAACTCGTTATCTTTCATGTCTTTTCCTTTCCCTCCGCCTCCAGACGGAGAAGCGCGTGAGAGAGCAGCTCGTCCGCCAGCGCGAGCACGTCCTCTTTGTCCTCTGCGCCGTCGTAAACGCTGAAGAGCAGGAACAGAGGGGCGTAGAATTCCGCCGCCTTCCGCCGCGGCGCGGCCATGCCCCGCGCGGCAAAGAGATCGCTCATATAACCGAGCGGTCCCGCCGCCAGATACTGCTGATAGAGCGCCGACATCTCCGCGCTGCGGTACTGCTCGAGCGTCAGCATCCGACGGAACGGCGCGGCGAACTCGTCCTGCGTCCAGTAGCGGAACATGGCCCTGGCGAAGCCGACCATGTCTCCGAGCGAGGCCTCCCGGTAGCGCTCGCCCATCTCCGCGGCCGTCCCCTCGGGAAGCGCGTGGCCGGCGGCCTGCTCGGCGTCGCGCCGCTCCATGCGCCGCAGGATACTCTCGAAAATGTCCCGCTTGCTGCGGTAGTGCCGGTACAGCGCGCCCTTCGTCACGCCGAGCGCTCCGGCGATCTCGCCAACCGACACGGCCTCATAGCCCTCCGCGGCAAAGAGCCGCAGCGCCGTGAGCAGGATCTTCTCTTTCCTGTCGCGCACCCGCGTCGCCTCCTCTCAAAAAAGTAAACGATCGTTTACTTAAGTATAGCAGACCTGCGGCCGCGTGTCAAGAAAAAGCGCCGTGCGCGGCGCTTGCTTTTTCCCGGCGCGGGATTTACAATAGAGGCGGAAATCTGTCGGGATAAGGAGCAGAGGCGCATCATGGAGACGCTGATCGAACTGTTTGACAGGCGGCCGCTGGAGAACACGCTGGGAGCCGAGGTGTTCCGCCCGGAGCGGGTCGTGTACATCTGCCCGGAGTTCGTGGCCCGCAATGCCGCGCTGCACAAAAAGATCCGCAGCTATTTCAAGCGCCGCGGCCAGCAGCTGGAGCTCGTGTTCTTCAAAGCGGATATTTACAATGCGGACGCCGTGCTCGCGTTGCTGCGGAATATCGTCGCGCGCTATCCCGACTGCGCGATGGACATCACCGGCGGCACGGACGCCGTGCTCTTCGCGGCGGGGCTCCTCTGCGCGGAGAAGGAGATCCCGGTCTTTACATACAGCCGCAAGCAGAACCGCTTTTACAGCATCCGCGGCGCGGACTTCGCGGACGGGCGGCTCTGCTCCCTGCGCTATAAGGTCGAGGACTTCTTTCTCATGGCCGGCGGCTCGGTGCGGGAGGGCCGCGTGAAAAACGCGCTTCTCGACCGCTATCTTCCGGACTACGACCCCTTTTTCGGCGTCTTCCTGCGCTTCCGCCGCGATTGGACGAAGATCGTCACCTATATCCAGCGCGTATCCGCCGCGGGCGAGAACGGCGCGATCAC
>CAMVJF010000130.1 GCA_947167725.1 uncultured Clostridia bacterium
CGGCGCAAGGCTTTCGATGCTGTTGCCGGAGATGTCGAGGATCTCAAGCGATTCGAGATACATCAGAGGCGTGGGATCCGAGATGCGGTTGTTGGCAAGCCGCAGCTCTCGCAGCGGGCATTCCATCCACTGAAAAATATAAATATTCTCGATCCCGTTGGTGCCGAGGTCGAGCACCTCGAGCTTTTTGAAACGAATAAGAGGTTGCAGATCGGTAATGCCGCGGCCGAAAAGCGAGAGTTCCTTGACGTTTTCCTTGAAGCTCTCTCCCCCTATGCTGATCGAATACAGCAGATCGGAGTGCTGCACGTTGCAGCCGCGCAGCTGGCTTTTGAGCGTATCAACCGCTTCGCCGCTCAGCCCCGGATTGTCGTGGATTCGCAGAACATCCAGACTGCTCATCTCAGAAAGCTCGGGAAGCTTCTCGTCGGTAAGGCCGGTGGACTCGAGTCCGAGTTTGCGCAAGCTCGGAAGTCTCTTGATTCCCGAAAGATCTTCGATGGGATTGAAAGCCAAATAGAGTTCGCTGAGATTCGAAAGCGTGGCAAGAGGCGCTGTGCTTGAGATCCCGTTTCCTTCCGCGCTGATGTAACGAAGGGAGCTGAGTCCCATCAGAGGACGCAGATCCGTGATCAGATTGTCATTGACGCACAGCCATTCAAGAGACGGGATATCCATAAGAGGAGTGAGATCGGAAACCCTGTTGCCGGTGATACTCAGCTTCCTGAGTTTACTGCATACCGAGAGAGCCGAGAGATCGGAGATGCCCATGCCGCTCAGGTCAAGTTCTTCTGCGTCCGTACGGAACGAGGCGCTTCCGAGCGTGACCTCGCTCACAGTCTCCAGCGCTGTCTCGCTGTGGATCGCGCAGGCCGGGAGAGCGGAAGAAAGCGCAGCAAGCTGCTCGGATGTAATGCCAATACCGCGGATCGAAAGCATATCGAGCTGCTTCATCGAATACAGCGGCGAAAAATCTCTGATGGGATTATTATCAAGGTACAGCGTTTTTAACTCGTGCAGATTCGTAAGCGGGACGAGATCAGAGATCGAGTTATCGGAAAGATCGAGGAACGTTAATCCGCCAAGCGCTGAAAGCGGCGTGATATTTGTCAGCGCATTGCCTGACAATGTGAGCGAGGAAAGAGAATAGAGCCTGACCACCTCGTCAAGAAGTCCGTCACCGAGTCCCGTTCCGCGAATCGAGAGCGAATTCGTACCGCTCTCATACTGCTTTCCAGCAATTGTAATGAGAGATTCGCTCCTGCGCTCGTTGATCTTTTCCTTAACAGACGCAATTCGTGAAGAAATGACCGCGCTGCTCTTGTCCTGCTTATACATCGTCTCGAGATACTCGAGCGCCTTGGTGTAGTTTTCCTGCTTTTCGTAGCAGTCGACCATCAGCATCGCGCATTCTTCTGTCTCGGAAATCGATGATGCGCGCCGTAAATTGGCAAGCGCGCTGTCATAGTCGCCGTTATAGTAGCTCTGCAGCGCAACGCTGTAATAGTTGTTATAACTGCGCTGTTCGGCCGCGCCCTTCAGAATAAAGGCGGCAACGATGATCGTGGCGGCGGCGAGGGCCGTAAAGACGATATAAAGCGTCCGCTTCTGATTCTTTTTCTTTTTCAGTTCGAAGGCTCGCTGCAGAGCCGTCGCCGAGCTGTGCCGAGCCGTGGCCGAAACCGTCTCATGCTTGCCGGTGAAGGCCCTGGACGACGCCGTCCTTCCTGTCTCTTTCATAGTGTCACCTGTTTGAAAAGGCTCAAATTCTATATCCGCTTATTATTCCGCTTTCGGAACGACCTCGGGTTCCGCGGAAGCATCTGAGGTTTTGACAGATTCAGCGGAATCATCGATTTGTGTGTGTTCGGCCGTGATCCCTTCATCCTCCGGAAAGCTCTCGACCGCAACTTCAGCGTGATCCGGGGCGTCTGTGCTCTCCGTTTCATTGACAGGAGCGGGCGGAATGACCTTCGGATCCTTGATCTTTGGCAGCTCGACAGGATTGACGTCGAGCTTTCTGCGGCGGAAAGCAAGCGATGCGAACAAAAGCGCAAGAACAAAGCAGATCGAGGAGATCTGCACCATACCAGCCGCGAAACTGATCGGCTCAACGCTGTTGCCAAAGCTCGGAACGGCGTGAAACGCGATCTGATAAACCAGGATCAGAACAAAAATGATCACATTGAGCCATTTTGTCCGAAACATACCGGCAAGCGTCGCGGTATAAATAAACGTAGCCGCAAAGGACATCACGATGCACACGATCATCTGCAGTCCGAAGCCGGCGCCAGAAGCAGAAAGGATGAAAAAGGCCGCGCCGCCCAGAACCGGCAGAATGGTTGTCCATAGGGCAATGCGTCCGAGGAGAAGCAGAAACAGCGAAAAGAGCAGCGCGCAACCGATCGGCAGAAGAATCTGCGTAGCAAGCAGGAAAGAGTTGGACCAAAGGCTCATCGTACCCAGCAGCCTTGCCGCAACGGCAACCGCGAGTATCACTACGGAGGCATGTGAAAAGAAACTGCCCTTTTCCACGTAAAAGCCGCGCGTCTGTTTTGATTCCTTTTCCATTTTGCTCACGCCTTTCTATTTCCGGCCGTCATACGGCAGCGCTCCAAGTTGTCATAATTTTGTTGTCATAATCCATTTAGCATTATAGCACACGGATTTCAATTAATCTACGCTTTTTTTATTTCTCCATTTTTTCGTTAAAATGTAATATTTTTTGTCTCTCTCCCACCACTTACGGGAAAAAAGCGCCGAAAAAAGCAGACCGAAATCTTTCGGTCTGCTTTTATCGTTCTGACGGGATTATTCCTCGGGGCTGAAATCTTCCTTGCCGACGCCGCAGAGCTCGCAGGCGAAATCATCGGGAAGGTCTTCCCATTTCACGCCCTGCTCGTCCTCGTCGTAAACCCAGCCGCATACGTTGCAGACATACTTCATGATTGTAATCCTCCTTCGTATAAAAATACGGGTTAATAATTGTAATTCTCTGTTATCTGTGGCGGGATCCAGCAATACTCAAGGGGCATCCTCGGATTTTTCTTCCGGAGTCATGTCTTCATAATCATTCCCCAAGGTTTCGACCTTCCGAAAGCCGAAGAAGATCGCCGCGCCAAGCACGGCGCAGAGCAGCGCCCGTAAATTGGAAAAGCCGCTTGCGATCCACCAAACCGATCCAATTCCTCCGACGATCACGCCGACGATGATGCAAAGATGAATAACGGTTTCCTGCAAATAACGAGGCGCCATAGTCTCAACTCCTCTTTTGGTTAAGCAAGACGCATATCGGCCATTCAAAATCCGGACTTATTCAGAGTTATTTGAGACAGCGCCTTGCTCTGCCATGCGCTCCTGGTATCTCTGTAAATGATAGCCGTTGTCTATATACCCGTCCAGCCAGATGAAGTAAGGAATCGCTTCTTCATATCGCTTTGATTTATATAGCTCAACAGCTGACATGTAAACCTTAGCCTTAGAATCCCGATAATCCCCCAATTTCTGGAAGGCTGCGGCAGACCTCCCGTATTCTCCGGTAGTGAAGTACTCAACCGCTTTGCAGTACTGCCTGAATCGAACCAGGGAAACCGCACTGACCACTGTGAAAGAAAACAGCACAACCAACAGCAATGACAGGGCAATTGTCTTTCGACGTGCCATCTTTGCCTCAAAGCGGCGCTCTTCATCCTTCAGCCACGCGGACTCTTCCTTCCATCGCATCTGGCCGAGCCGGGTACGACAGTCGATATACCTTTTATTCGTGTCCTTATATCCGCGTATGACGCAAAAAAGCTGCAACGCCTGTTCAAGACTTTCTTCGGAATCCTCCAGCGCAAGCCGCGAGGCCTGTTCGTAGATATCCTTTTTTTCTATTGCCAGTTTAGTCTTACAGACCTTACAAACGCTCTCCGGATCACCGGGCTTCCATTCGGTGCTGCCGCCGCAATTCTTACACGTTATTATCATATTACAAATATTGAGAAAGCAGCTCTCGACGAATCAGATCACAGAGATTATTTGAAGTACCTGTCCAGAAGGCCCTTAAGCGCTTTGCCGTGGCGGGCCTCGTCGCGGGCCATCTCATGGACGGTGTCGTGGATGGCGTCGAGGTTGTACTTCTTGGCGAGCTTTGCCAGCTCGAACTTACCGGCGGTGGCGCCGTTCTCGGCGTCGACACGCATCTGCAGGTTCTTCTTGTGGCTGTCGGTCAGCACTTCGCCCAGAAGCTCGGCAAACTTGGCGGCGTGCTCCGCCTCTTCCAGGCCGGCCTTCTTCCAGTACTCGCCGATCTCGGGATAGCCCTCGCGCTCGGCCACGCGGGCCATGGCCAGGTACATGCCGACCTCGCTGCACTCGCCCTCAAAGTTGGAGCGCAGGCCCTTGATGATCTCTTCCTTTACTTCCTCGGGCACGTCCGCACCGAAGACCTTGCCGACGCCCAGCACATGCTCGGCGGCCCAGCTCAGCTCCTCGGCCTGCAGGGTGAAGCGCTCACCGGGGACCTTGCAGATGGGGCACTTCTCGGGGGGCGTATCGCCCTCATGGACATAACCGCATACGGGGCAAACCCATTTTTTCATGTTTATAACCCTCCTGTTGTAGATAGTAAGATGGGATCTTCGCTTGCCCCCAATGTACCAGAAAGCGCCCGTTTTGTAAAGCGGTCCCGCAAAAATTCACGATTCGGCCAAAGCCAGTAAAGCGGGACCAACCGCCCCGGCAAAGAGCCGGATGGCGGAGAGCGCCTCCTGCAGGGTGTTGCCGCTGCTGCCCACCTCCAGGATCAGGGAGCCGCCGGTGAGCTGCTGGTTGTAGCGCTGGGGCACCAGGCTCACCGGCCGCATCAGCGTGGGGTGGGCAGTGGCCGCCGCCTGCTGCAGATAGAGGGCCAGGGAGAGGTTGGAGCGCCAGTTGGGGTGCTCCAGACCGCTCTCGTCGCTGCCCACCAGCAGCATCACCTGGCTGGCAACCGTCCCCTCCTCCTCGGCCATGGTCTTGTAGACCACCCCATCCGCTCCCAGGGCGTCCCGATGCAGGTCGATGACCACGGCGATTTCCGGGTAGCGCTCCAGATAGCGCGCCACCGCCTCGCCGCTGCGGCTGTAGGAGCCGGTGTAGCTGGGATAGTCATAGATCTCCCGGTCGTGGAGCACCCGCAGCCCCTGTTCCTCCAGGCGTTCCGCCAGCTCGTCCCCCACCCGGATCACGCTGTAGCGGGGATCCTGGGTCCGGTTCGCGTCGCTGGCCTCGTAGAGGTCCAGGCCCACGGGGTTGTAGGCCTCGCTGCCGTGGGTGTGGATGATCAGGATCTGGGGCCCCTCCGCGG
>CAMVJF010000131.1 GCA_947167725.1 uncultured Clostridia bacterium
GGCATAGGGGTGGGTTGCATCGATCACAAGACATTCGCTTCTCCCATCGTTTTTTCTTTATATTATGACCGCGCCGCGCCCGCTGTCAACGAAATCCTTGCAAAGCAATCCGCCATGAGGTAAAATAATACTTTAGTTGAGGTGCGGAATGAAAAGATTGTCAGCCTTGTTCCTCGCCCTGCTGCTCCTCACCGGCCTGTGCGGCTGCGGCGCGGCGGAAGACGCGGGAGAAGAAAAAACCGAACACAGCGGCCTGCGCGTCGTCACGACGATCTTCCCGGCCTACGACTTTACCCGAGTGATCTGCGGCGAGAGGGGAGAGGTCACGCTGCTCGTGCCGCCCGGCGCCGAGACGCACAGCTTCGAGCCCACGCCGCAGGATCTTCGCCGGATCGAGAGCTGCGACCTTCTCGTCGGCAACGGCGGCGAGTCGGAGGCCTGGCTCGACACGCTGCTGGACGGCGCGGAGGGCGGTTTCCGCACGCTGCGGATGCTCTCGTGCGTGGACGCGCTCGAGGAGGAGGAAAAAGAGGGCATGCAGGACCTCCATGAGGCGGAAGGAGACGGCCCGGAGTACGACGAGCATGTCTGGACCTCGCCGCGCAACGCCGCGGCGATCTGCCGCGCGATCTGCGCCGAGCTCTGCGCGCTCGACGGAGAGGGAGCGGAGAGCTACCGCGCGAACTGTGAGCGCTACTGCGCCGAGCTCGAGAAGCTTGACGCCGCCTTTCGCGAGACCGTGGAGAAGGGGCGGCTGCGCACCCTTGTTTTCGCCGACCGCTTCCCGGTGCGCTATTTCGTCGAGGAATACGGGCTCGACTACTACGCGGCCTTTCCCGGCTGCGCCGACGATGCGGAGCCTTCGGCACGGACGGTCGCCTTTCTCATCGACCGTGTGCGCGAGCAGCGCATACCGGCCGTGCTGTATATTGAATACTCCGACCAGAAGATGGCGGACGTGGTCTGTGAGGATACGCGCTGCGGGAAATGCCTGTTCCACTCCTGCCATACGGTCAGCGCCGCGGACCTTGCCGAGGGCGCGACTTATCTCAAGCTCATGTGGAGCAATGTGGAGAGCGTAAGGGAGGCACTGGGATAGATGGCTTTGCTGACATGTGAAAACGCGTCTTTCTCCTATGACGGCGTGACCGTGCTGGAGGACGTCAGCTTTTCCCTCAAGGCGGGAGACTATCTCTGCGTCGTGGGGGAGAACGGCTCGGGCAAGTCCACGCTCATCAAGGGCCTGCTCTCGCTCAAAGCCCCTTCAAAAGGAAAGATCGTGCTCGGCGACGGCCTGAAGCGCACGGAGATCGGCTATCTCCCGCAGCAGACGGAGATCCAGCGCGATTTTCCCGCGAGCGTGCGGGAGGTCGTGCTTTCGGGCTGTCTCAATTCCATGGGCGGGAAGCTTTTCTACGGCGAAGAAGAGAAGCGCCGCGCCCGGGAGAACCTCGAACGCATGGGCATCGAGGATCTGAAGGACCGCAGCTATCAGGAGCTCTCCGGCGGCCAGCAGCAGCGCGTGCTGCTCGCCCGCGCGCTGTGCGCGACGAGGAAGCTGCTCCTGCTCGACGAGCCGGTCACCGGGCTCGATCCGGTTGCCGCGGGAGAGATGTACAACCTCATCAAGCTCGTCAACCTCTGCGACGATATCGCCGTCGTCATGGTCACGCACGACATCCACGAGGCCGTGCGCTATGCCACGCATATCCTCCACCTCGGCCATAAACAGCTTTTCTTCGGCACGAGCGCGGAATACAGGCACAGCGCGCTGGCGCGCCGTTTTCTCGGGGGAGGCGCAGGATGAGTCTTCTTTCGATGTTTTCGTATCATTTCATGCAGCGCGCGCTGCTTGTCGGCGTGCTGGTGAGTCTCTGCGCGGCGCTGCTCGGCGTGTCGCTGGTGCTCAAGCGCTACTCCATGATCGGCGACGGCCTTTCGCACGTCGGCTTCGGCGCGCTTGCGATCGCCTCCGCCCTCCGTCTCGCGCCTCTCGCCGTGACGGTGCCGGTCGTTGCGGCGGCTGCGGTGCTGCTCCTGCGCGTCCGCGGCAGCGGCCGCGTCAAGGGCGACGCTGCGATCGCGATCATCTCCTCGAGCGCCCTCGCCATCGGCGTGATTGTCGTATCGCTCACGCGAGGCATGAGCACCGAGGTGACGAGTTATCTCTTCGGCAGCATCCTCTCGCTGAGCCGCGGCGACACCGTGCTGAGCGTGATCCTCTCGCTCGCCGTGATCGCGCTCTTCGTCCTGCTCTATCCGCGCCTCTTTGCCGTGACCTTCGACGAGACCTTCGCCCGGGCCACCGGCGCACGCGCCGAGCTGTACAATACGCTGCTCGCCGTGCTGACGGCGGTCACGGTGGTGCTCGGCATGCGCATGATGGGCGCGCTGCTGATCTCGAGCCTGATCATCTTTCCGGCCATCAGCGCGATGCGCCTTTGCCGCAGCTTCCGCGGGGTGATCCTCTGCGCGGCGGCGATCTCGGTGATCTGCTTCCTCTTCGGCATGACGGGATCCTATGTGTTCGAGACGCCCAGCGGGGCGAGTATCGTCGCCGCCGAGCTGATCGCCTTCGGTTTCTGTTCGCTCTTCGGCAGGAAGGGCTGAGCGACGAAAAATAAGAAATACGCGCGCCGCCTGCGCGCGGCGCAGAAGCGGGACAGAGCGGGTCTCTGTCCCGCTTCTGCATCCTTAAAGTGCATAAATAACGTGAATAATCGAATAATAATGAATATCAGATGGAAATATTCATAAATATCAGAATATTTTTTCAAAAATCGCTTGACAAAAGCCCCTTCTTGTGCTATCCTCACAAACGTCAAGTACAATTCTTATCGCATCTGACGAAAGTGAGGGTAAATGAGATGAAAAAGGTTTCGAAATATTTGTGCATGCTGCTGTGCCTCGTGATGCTTCTGGCCCTTGCGGCCTGCGGCAAGCAGGCGGCTCCCGCCTCCGCGAAGGCGGAGATCAGCACCGTCGTCCCCGGCAAGCTCACCGTCGCGACGAGTCCCGACTTCGCGCCCTATGAGTTCTACGCCGTCGAGGACGGAACGCCCAAGCTCGCGGGCTTCGACATGGCGCTCGCGCAGTACATCGCGGACTACCTCGGCCTCGAGCTGGACGTGATCCCGATGGACTTTGACGGCGTGCTCAACGAGCTCGCGGCCGGCGGCGTCGACCTCGGCCTCGCGGGCCTCTCGCCGGATCCGAAGCGTATGGAGTCGATGGACTTCTCCGAGATCTACTATCAGGGCGGCCAGTCCTTCGTGACCGTCAAGGCGTCCGCCGACAAGTTCAAGACGCTGGAGGACACCAACAAGGCGGAGTATGCCATCGGCGCGCAGAACGGCTCGATCCAGATGGATCTGGCCAACCAGTACTCGCCCGACGCGGACATCGTGCCGCTCGTGAAGGTGACGGACATCATCGCCGAGCTCCTCGGCGGCAAGCTGGACGGCGCGTATATCGAGACGGCCGTGGCCGAGAACTACGCCAAGAGCTACCCGGATCTCGCGGTCGTGCTCGAGGTCCCCTATGACACCGAGGGTTCCGCCGTCGGCGTGAAAAAGGGCAACGAGGCGCTGCTCGCCGCCGTGAACGAGGCGGTCAAGGCCGCGCTGGCCGACGGTTCGATGGACGCCTTTATCGCGGCCGCCAACGAACAATCCACCGGCGAGATCATCGAGGGACTGCTGGACGGCTGAGCCCCCCACCGGACCGCGTTCCCAAAACAAGGACAGAGCCCCTCCGCGAAAAACGGAGGGCGCTTTGTCTGTCTGAGGAGATCATCATATGCTGACTGCACAGGGTTTTTCCAAAGCGTTTGAATACTGGCAGCTTTTCCTGCAGGGCGTGGCCGGCACGAAGGCGTACAGGGATATGAGGGCGGTGGCCTGCACGGTCTCGCTCTCGGCGCTGACCGTCTTTTTCGGCTTCATCCTCGCCCTCATCCTGGCGATCTGCCGCATGGGGCGCTCGCGCCTGCTGCGGGCGCTCGCGACGGCCTATGTCGAGCTCTTCCGCGCGACGCCGATGGTCGTGCAGGTGTTTATCATCTTCTACGTTGTCTTTGACGGCGTGAAGGTGCTGCCCGGCTTCAAGCTTTTCGGCTTCATCCGCTTCGAGCGTTTCTTCCCGGCCGTGGTGGCCCTGTCGCTCAACTCCGGCGCCTACCTCTCCGAGATCATCCGTTCCGGCATCCAGTCGATCGACGGCGGACAGACGGAGGCCTCGCGCAGTCTCGGCCTCTCTCAGTGGAAGACGATGCGCTATGTGGTGCTGCCGCAGGCCATCAAGAACATCCTGCCCGCGATCGCCAACGAGTTCGTAACGATCATCAAGGAGTCCGCCATCTGCTACACGATCGGCGTGCAGGATATCATGTCGGCGGTCAACGCCGTCAAGGGCGCGACCTACCGCATGGGCGAGGCGCTGATCATCGCGACGGTGCTGTACTTCTGCCTGACCTTCCCGACGAGCAAGATCATAGCCCATTTTGAAAGGAAGATGAGTGTCGGTGACAAACGATAAGCTGATCCGGGTCCAGGGCCTGAAAAAATACTATAACAAGGGCCGGATCAAGGCGCTGGACGGCGTGACGGTCGATATCGACCGCGGCGACGTCATGGTCGTCATCGGCCCGTCCGGCGGCGGCAAGTCCACCTTTCTCCGTTCGCTGAACCTGCTCGAGACGCCGACCGAGGGGCAGATCATCTTCGAGGGCGTGGACATCACGCAGAAAAAGGACGCGAACGGCAAAAAGCTCGATATTGACCTGCACCGCCAGAAGATGGGCATGGTCTTTCAGCACTTCAACCTCTTCCCGCACATGACGATCCTGGAGAACATGACGCTCGCGCCCGTCAAGGTCAAGGGCGTTCCCCAGGCCGAGGCGGAGAAAAAGGCGCTCGAGCTGCTGAGCCGCGTCGGACTTGCCGACCGCGCGGACGCCTATCCGATCCAGCTCTCCGGTGGACAGAAGCAGCGTGTCGCCATCGTGCGCGCCCTTGCGATGGAGCCGGACGTCATGCTCTTTGACGAGCCGACCTCCGCCCTCGATCCCGAGATGGTCGGCGAGGTGCTCGACGTCATGCGCGAGCTCGCGAAGAGCGGGATGACGATGGTGGTCGTGACGCACGAAATGGGCTTTGCCCGCGAGGTGGGCAACCGCGTACTGTTCATGGCCGAGGGCAAGCTGGTGGAGGAGGGCACGCCCGACGCGATCTTCAACCACCCGCAGAGCCCGCGCCTGCAGGACTTCCTGTCCAAGGTGCTGATATGAACGAAGCGAAACAGGCCGCTCTCGCCCTCCTCGC
>CAMVJF010000132.1 GCA_947167725.1 uncultured Clostridia bacterium
CTCCGTGATCAAATTCCTCGGCTTTGAGCAGATCCTGAAAAACTCCCTGACCACGCTCCCCATGGGCGGCGGCAAGGGCGGCTCCGACTTCGACCCGAAGGGCAAGTCCGACGCCGAGGTCATGCGCTTCTGCCAGAGCCTCATCACCGAGCTCTACCGTCATATCGGTCAGTTCACCGACACCCCTGCCGGCGACATCGGCGTCGGCGCGCGCGAGGTCGCATACATGTACGGCCAGTACAAGCGCATCGTCGATCGCTTCGAGGCCGGCGTTCTCACCGGCAAGGGGCTGACCTTCGGCGGCTCTCTCGCCCGCACCCAGGCTACCGGTTACGGTCTGTGCTACTTCTCTGCCGAGGCACTCAAGCATCTGCGCAATGACAGCTACGAGGGTAAGCGCGTGATCGTTTCCGGCTCCGGCAACGTCGCGCAGTACTGCGCCGAGAAGGTCACCCAGCTCGGCGGTACGGTCATTGCCATGTCCGACTCTCAGGGCTATATCTACGATCCGAAGGGCATCGATCTCAAGAAGCTCTTTGATATTAAGCAGAAACGGCGCGCCCGCATTTCCGTCTACGCCGACGAGGTGCCCGGCTCCGAATATCACGCCGGCTGCCGCGATATCTGGACCGTCAAGTGCGACATTGCCCACCCCTGCGCCTCTCAGAACGAGATGGACGAGAAGGGTGCTCAGGCCCTGGTCGACAACGGCGCGATCGCCGTATTCGAGGGCGCGAACATGCCGCTGACTCCCGAGGCGATCGAGGTCGTCAAGCGCAACGGACTGCTCTACTCTCCGGGCAAGGCGTCCAACGCCGGCGGCGTTGCCACCTCCGGCCTTGAAATGAGCCAGAACTCCATGCGTTTGTCCTGGAGCTTCGAAGAAGTCGACGAGAAGCTTCGCGGCATCATGAAGAACATCTACAAGGCCTGCTACGACGCCTCCGTCGAATGCGGCAATCCCGGCGATCTGATGCTCGGCGCCAACGTTGCCGGCTTCCTGAAGGTTGCCGAGGCCATGATGGCCCAGGGCGTCGTCTAAACAGAACCAAAGCGCTTCGTACAACGCTTTTTACTCCTTAACTCCGGCGTTCCCGGGGCGGACTGATCCGCCCCGGGAATCTTTTTCCGCTTATTCAAAAAGAAAAACTCCCACAGGATATCCTGTGGGAGACTCCCGCTCATGCCGTGTCGGCCCAATTATAACCTGCACGAATGGGCAGGTGGGTCGCCTAAGTCCTGTTTCGCTGCTTCCAACGTCCGGTCCCTGAAGGACCGGGAGGCCTGCAATCCGCAGGTTCAAGTCGGCATCCCTTATAAGTGATGTGGGTTTAATGGGCCGCTGTGTTCCGAAAGGAACGACACGCACACAGCAGGAGTTTTCTCTTCTTCAGCATATTCGTCGTCGAAGCGGATTATGCCTCGCCGTCGTCCTCGTCGTCAAAGAGGACGCGCATGAACTGGTTGTAAACGTCGTCGAGCTCTTCATCGTCGTCGATCGTGTCGAAGACTTCTTCGCCGTTTTCATCTATGACGTTCTGCAGCAGGACCATCCCGTAGTCCGGATCGTTCTCATCCATATCCGCCGGAAGGAAGGCCGTATATGTCTTGCCGTTGTAGTCGATGGTGTCGAGCACTTCAAGCACGAATTCCTCGCCGTTATCATCGACCATTGTGACGAAATCGCCGCCGTATTCTTCGCTCATCTTGATCCCTCCCTTTATAGATGTTTATATTTTACCTCGAATCACGGGATAAATCAACCGTAAACTGTTCTACGAGCCCAGATCCTCCAGCAGCGTGAGCAGCTCCGTGCGGTCCTCTGCCGGTATGCCTTTTTCAAGCATCGCGCGGTCTGCGCGCCGCAGCAGCGCTGTCTCGATCCCCGTGTAATACTCCGGTCTGTTCTCTCCGCTTCGAAATACGGCAACCCGGCCGTTCTCTTCGCGCAGCAGGTATTGAGCGCGGCCGCTCTTTGCGCGGTACTGCGCATAGACCTCGGCGGGAATGAAGTCCTCCGTTCGTCGAATCGACTCGTAGGCAGCCGCGGCAGAGAAGGCGGCAGATGCGGTCATAAGAAACAGGAAAAAAAGCTTGATGCCGGTTTTCATCGTATTGAACCCTTTCTTTTACCCGGACCGTGATAGGATCCGATGTATGGAGTATTCCGCAAAAGGGTTAAAATTATATCTGCCCTGTCTGCCACGAACGAGCATTGGCATAAGACGAACAGCAGCGCGCAGCTTATCTTAATTTTTCTTGGGATACGCAAAAATTCACAATTATGCTACCCTTCTTGCAAAAGCTGTGGTATAATGCTGTTTTAGAATAAAATGGATTGATATATGCATGCATTCACCGGGAGGTGTTTCGTATAGATGGAAGATAAAAAAGACGGCTTCTGGGGTCGCTTCAAAAAGACAATGGGCAAGCTGAAACGGATCGACACCGCCGAGGTCGCCGCAAAGGCCGCAGATCTGACGATCGACACCGTTACGCTGACCATGAGCACGGTGCTCAAGGCTATCGGCTCTGTCTTGTTGATCCTCGCACTTACGGGGCTGATTTTCAGTTGCATCTTCGCGTACTATGTCAAGAGCTGTCTCACCTCCACGCTCGACATTTCGCTTGAAGACTATCAGCTCAGCGAATCGAGCACGATTTGGTATACCGACTCCACCGGCGGATGGAAAGAGCTAGTCACCCTTACCGGCCGTGAGAAACGCATCTGGGTCGACTATGACAAGATCCCCTGGTATATGGAAAAGGCGCTCGTCGCGATCGAGGATAAACGCTTTTACGAGCATAAAGGTGTCGACTGGTACCGTACTGCCGGTGCTTTTGTCGAAATGTTCGCCCGCATGTCAGACACCTATGGCGGCTCGACGATCACACAGCAGCTCATCAAAAACCTGACCGGCAAGAACGAGGTCACGGTCCAGCGAAAACTGGCAGAGATCTTCGGCGCGCTGGAACTGGAAAAGAAATACGATAAGCGCGAGATCATCGAGTGGTATCTCAACGCCGTCTATTTCGGAGAGGGATGCTGGGGCGTTCAGACCGCTGCGCAGACTTATTTCGGCAAAGACGTCTCCGAACTATCCCTCGCCGAGTGCGCCGCCATCGTCGGCATCACCAACAAGCCGACCCAATACGATCCCTTCTATGACCGCTCCGCAAACAAGGAACGGCAGGAGACGATCCTGCACGAGATGTACGAGCAGAACTTCATCGACTACGAGCAGTACCGCGCCGCCGTCGAGGAAGAGCTGGACTTTGTCTATCGCGAGAACACCGTCTATACGCAGGATATCTACACCTATTACGAAGAGGTCGTGATCGCTGACGTCACCGAGGATCTGATGGAGCAGAAAGGCATCAGCAAGGAGGCCGCCCGCCACCTGGTCTATAACGGAGGCTATCAGATCTTCTGCTGCCTCGACGAGACCATCCAGTCGTATATCGACAACATCTATCAAAACATTGACAACATCCCCCAGACCTACGGTACCGACAAACAGCTGCAGAGCGCGATCGTGGTTATGGATCCCTATACGGGTGAGATCAAGGGCCTCAGCGGCGGTGTAGGGCAGAAGACGCAAAACTTCCCTCTCAACCGCGCCACGGGCTCGCAGCGCCCGCCCGGCTCTGCGATCAAGCCGATCTCGGCCTACGGTCCGGCCGTGGAACTGCTCGGCATGACGCCGACCACGCTCGTCAATGACTCGTCGGATATGTACCTCTCCGGCACGAGCTGGTATCCGCACAACGACAGCTGGGAAAACTACGGCATCCTCACGATCTATGAAGCTCTGGCCTACTCGCTGAACACCGTGGCGGCGCAGATTGTCGACAAGCTTGGTCCCGAGACCTGCTACAACTTCCTGCGCGAGCGTCTCGGCGTGACAAGCCTCGTACCGGACGACGCGTCCTACGCGCCGATGGCGCTCGGCCAGCTGACCAACGGCATTACGGTGCGTGAAATGGCGCAGGCTTACTCCGCTTTTGTCAACGACGGCATCTTCACTTACTCGCGCACCTATACCCGAATCACCGACTCCAACGGCAACATCGTCATCGACAACACGCCTCGCACGATCGAAGCCTTTAAGCCGAATACCGCCTATGTCATGACCTATATGATGCAGAATGCGGTCGAATCCGGCACCGGCAGCGCCGCGTATCTCGGGTCTGTGCCCGTCGCGGGAAAGACCGGCACCTCCGGAGAGAACAAGGATCGCTGGTTCGTCGGCTGTACGCCGTACTATGTCGCCGCCGTCTGGACCGGCTATGACATTCCCGAGACCATCAACGTATGGAACAACCCCGCCGCGCGCATCTGGCACGACGTGATGGTCAAGGTCCACGCCGGCCGTGAATACAGGACCTTCAACTGGCCTTATATCGGCGGTGACAGCTACCTCTTCGGAGATCTCCGTGCGGCACTTGCCGCGCAGATTGCCGAAGAAGAGGCCGCGATCGCGGCTCAGGCGGCCGCGGAAGCGGGAGCGGGCTGAGCCGCGAGGAGCTCAGCCTCCCTCTCCGCCTCGCTTCTTTGTGCGAGGAAAACCAGGTGATCACCGCCTGTTTTTCCCCCGCCGCAGAACGGTTTACCATAATATTCTTGTTGACAAACAATGCGCATTGTGTTACATTTTGATTACAAAACTGGAGGTGCTATCATTGGCAGCTAAACTGGAATACAAGGGTCATCCTCTCCAGCGCAAGGACAACATCATCTATTACGGCAGCTTTGCCGATAAGTACATTGCAATGCTGCAGATCCTCGACAGCAAAAAAGTCAAGGATCTCGACGTCGCGACGAAGGTATCCGTTCAGCTCCAGCTGACCGATCCTTCCATCAAATCCCGCGACAGAGTTGTGAAAAAGAGTGAAAAAGACAGCTTGTACGACGCGATCGACGTTGCCGTCGTCTGGCTGGAAAGAGCGCTTGCCTCCAGATAATATTCTGTAAAGGATTCGTACAGAGAGATGCGTAAAAAAGCTATCAAAACGCTGGCATTCTCCGTGCTGTTCTGTTTGCTCCTGACCGTTGCCGTTTTCGCGGAAGACGCCGAAATCACCGCAAGCGACGTCAATTTCCGTACAGGTCCGGGGACAGAATACGCAATTTATGAGTGCTTGCCAAAGGGTACCGTCGTAACGGTCACCGACCGATCCGACGACGAATGGTACGGCGTTACATACGGAGATCGATCCGGCTTCATATACTCTCGTTACCTCAAGGTATCCGCTGCCCCGGCCGACGCTCCCGTCGTTGTCGTCGCAGCGGATCCAACGCCGGAGCCGCAGAACA
>CAMVJF010000133.1 GCA_947167725.1 uncultured Clostridia bacterium
TGCAAGCTCTGGTTTGCTACGCACCGGCGCGCCGATTACGAGAGCAACCTTGCCTACATGAACGCCTTTATGTCCTACGTCGCGCGGGGCGAAGAGGGCGAGCAGCGCCCGAACGCCACCACGCAGACCTATGTGCTGGCGCATTACAGCGACGTGGTCGCCGATCTGGTCAAGGGCGAGTTCCGTGAATGGCGCGAGACGATGGAGCAATGCCTGATCGCGATCTACGGTCCAGAGGTCGGCAGACATGAGGCCGAGGCCATGATGATCCTCATTGCCGGCACCTTCATATGCAATTACAACGGCGCGCTGACCGGCGAGATCAGCGATAATATTATTGGTTATTTGGGTAATCTGACACATTCATAAAAAGGATGATTCCATGAAGATTCATGTGCTGCAGTGCGGAAGCATCCGCGTCGATCCGACCGTGCCCTTCGGCAAGCGGCTCGACCTGATCGAAGCGGCCAGGCAGCTCACGGCAGCGGATAAGAACAGGATCACGCTTCCCGTTTTCACCTATCTGATCGAGCATCCGAAGGGTCTGATCCTCGTGGACACCGGCTGGTGCCGGGAGATAAGCCCGGACGGTGTGTATGACCCGAAGGCGGCCGCGGCGGTCCTCCCGTCGCAAATGGCGGCGCTCTTTCATCCCTTTGTACCAAAGGGGATGGCAATCCACGAGCAGCTTGCGGGCATGGGCATTGGGCCGGAGGATCTGGACTATGTGCTGCTGACGCACCTCGACGTCGACCATGTGGCGGGGCTAAGGCATGTGAGCAAAGCCAAGCACATCGTTTTGCCGGAATATGAATACTATTGGTCCTGCCGCACCGTGTACAAGATCCGGCAGCCGCAGGAGCTTTGGATCCAATACCCCATGGAGCGCCCGTTCTACCGGGGTTCGCCGCTCGGGCCGAATCACTGGGTCATCGATCTTTTCGGAGACGAGAGCATCCAGCTGGTCAATGTGCCCGGCCATACGGAGGGCCAGGCGGCGGTTGTGATCCGAAACGGCAAACGCTTTGTCCTTCTGACGGCGGACGCAGCCTTCTCTCCGCGCAACTGGCAGGAGAACATCGTGCCCGGCTTCGGCTTTGCCCGTGATTTTCAGAGGAAAAGCCTCCGCTGGATTGCGGACATGGCCGCAGACCCTGGCTGCGCCGCCGTGCTGTGCAGCCATGATCCGGAGGTCAAACCGGAGGTTATTACCATATAACGTCTCTCATCTATGCGCGTTTGAGGTTCTAATCCTTCTACCTATTACTTTAGGCGAGACTTTTGCGGAGCTGTTTTGAAGCAAAAGGTGTCCGCCTTTTTGAGCCGAAATAGTCGAAAAATCGCTCCTGCCAGACCAGCGCGGTCCAGCAGGAGCGATTTTTCGTAGAAATTACAGGGCAAACAGGTTTTTTCCCCTCATTAGCACAACAAATGCCCAACTTTGTCCGGTAGACAAAGTTGGGCATCTGCTTGTGTTTGAACGGGCAAACGGAGCGGATGAAAAGATGATCTGACGATCGGCATTTCTCAAAAGCCTTGAAAAACAAGGTCTTTTATGCTAAAAGAAAACTGAAGGACAACAGTTTTTCGTATAAAGGCGGCGTTTGGCCATGATTGAAGTAAACGAATTGACAAAGGTGTTTCGAAAGCCGATCCGCGGAGAAGGCTTGTCCGGAATGGTGAAGACTCTGTTTTCACGAAAGTACGACGAGATCCGGGCAGTGGATGGGATCAGCTTTGCCGTTCCCGACGGAGAGATCGTGGGATACATCGGGGCGAACGGCGCGGGGAAGTCGACGACGATCAAGATGATGTGCGGCATCCTCACACCGACCTCCGGCAGCGTCTTCATCGACGGCGTGGAGCCCTATCGGAAGCGGCGGCAGGTCGCGCAGGACATCGGCGTCGTCTTCGGTCAGAAGACGCAGCTCTGGTGGGACATCCCGCTGATCGAGTCGTTCAAAGTGCTCAAAGAGATCTACCAGATCTCCGAGAATGATTACGCGGAGCGCATGGGCTTCCTCGGCGAGGTGCTGGACATTACGCGTTTTCTCTCACAGCCGGTGCGTACGCTCTCGCTGGGCGAACGCATGCGGGCGGATCTCGCGGCGTCGATGCTCCACAATCCGCGCATCCTGTTTCTGGACGAGCCGACCATCGGGCTGGACGTGCTGGTGAAGGAGAAGATTCGGCTTGCGATCCATGAACTGAACAAAACATACGGCACGACGGTCGTGCTGACTACGCACGACATGACCGACATCGAGGACCTCTGTTCGCGCATCATTCTGCTTGAAAAAGGAGCCATCCTTTACGACGGGCCGCTGAAGAGCCTGAAAAACCGCTTCGGCAATCTCAAAACCCTGACGCTGACGGTCCCGGCAGAGACGCAGGCCGGGACCATCCCCCTGCTCTCGCCCGATCTCACAGTCTCCGAGGAGGACGGTCGTCTGGTGCTGCGCTTCGACGCGGACAAGATCCCGCTCGAGCAGGTGGTCCAGTTCGCATTCCGCGATCTGCGGGCTTTGGATATGAAGATCACCGAGATCTCCATCGGCGACGTGGTCAAAACGATTCTCGAGCAGCAGGAGGCAGAGCATGCTGAAAAAGTATAAACCCTTCCTCCGCGCCGGGGCGATCGACACGATGACCTACCGCTTCAACATTATGATCTGGGCGGTCATCACGGTGTGTCAGGTGGCCTGCCTGGTCTTTCTGTGGCTGGCGGTCTACCGCTCAAGCACGGGCGGCATAGACGCCGAGATCCACGGCTTTACCTTCCGCGATATGATCGCCTACGTTGTGCTGACGACGGTTTTCAATTATGTGACCTTCAACAACGATACGCTGTGGTTCATCAACAACGACATCAAAAAGGGCACGATCGGCAATTACCTGATCAAGCCCATCAGCTACCGCGGGAAATATGCTGCGACGAGCTTTGGCAGCCTGCTCACGATGACGGTACTGTTTGGCCTGCCTTTCTACACCGCGGCGCTTGTAACGCTGCGCTGCCTCGGCTTTCTGCCGTGGGTGACTTTTCCTGCCTTCTTTGCCCATCTGGGGCTGTTCCTGCTCGCCGGGCTGTGCGCGTCGCTGCTCAACGACGCGATCGCCTACATCTTCGGCATTCTGTGCTTTTACACTACCTCCGCCTGGGGCTTGAACTCGCTGAAGGGAACCCTGATCTCCTTTCTCTCCGGCACGCTTCTGCCGCTGGCCTTCTTCCCTGCGGGGCTGCGGAACGTCCTGAGCTGGATGCCCTTTGCCGGCATGAGCCAGAACCCTGTCTTGATCCTGATGATGAAATACGACCTTCCCCAGTCGCTGCGCTGCATTGCGCTGTCGGCGGCATGGATCGTCGCGCTGGAGCTGCTGGCGAAGCTCCTTTTCTCGCGCGCCATCCGCAAGGTCACGGTGCAGGGAGGCTGATATGCGGTACGTTCATCTGTATTTCACCTGCATCAAGCGCAGCATGATCTCCCGGCTGGAGTACAAAAAAGACACGATCGTCGCGCTGTTCTCATTCTTTTTCTCCAACTTCTGCTCTCTGGCCGCGATCTACTTCATTCTGCAGGCCATCCCTGCATTGGCGGGGTATTCGCTCTATGAGGTCGGATTCTTCTATGGCTTCTCGATGATGCCGATCGCACTCGACCATCTGTTCAGCGACGAGCTCTGGCTCGTGGCCTATCGCCGGGTACAGGAGGGGGATATGGACATGCACTTCCTTCGTCCCGTGCCGGTGCTGTTTCAGGTGTTTGCCGAGACCTTCCAGCCGGAGGGCTTCGGCGAGCTGATCCTCGGCGTGGCGCTGATCGCAGTCTGCGCCTCGAATCTCACGGTCACGCTGAGCTTTGGGGCCGTCGCCGTGCTCGTCGTCGGCGCTCTCTTCGGCGCGCTGATCATCACCTCGCTCAAGGTGGCGATGGCGGCGCTTGCTTTCATCTTCAAACGCAGCGGGCCGCTGCTGCAGATTATTTACAACTTCTCCTCCTATGCGAAATATCCGCTTGCCATCTATCCCGCCTTCATCCGCGTTTTTCTGATCTTTGTTATCCCGTTCGGGCTGTTCATTTCCCTGCCGGTCGATACGCTGCTTCACGGCACGAACGACCCCTGGCTGCTCAGTCTCTCGATCATCGGCTGCGCCGCCGTCTTCTTCGCCCTCTCCGTGTGGGTCTGGACGGCCTGCGAGCGCCGCTATGAATCCACGGGAAGCTGAAATAAGGGCCGGGAAGCATATATGCAAAAGACCCGCGCTTTTGTCTGCAAAGGCAAAAGCGCGGGTTAAAGATGCTGAAAACGCACCTTTGTCCTGGTAGACAAAGGTGCGTCACAGCATGGCAGCGGGAGAAGGATTCGAAGAGCCGGATCGAACTTCTCATACGTAAAAAGTAGTCAAATTAACGTAAAACATTATATTATCGCAACTTTTCCGTGACGTCTTGTCTCATCGGTTCAGGTGCAAAAAATCGGGCAAGGGCCGGGTAAGGGCTGCCAAAACAGGAGGATACATATGATACAAAACAGCTTTGAAAAGAACGGCGGAACCTACACTTTGGTGGAGGACCATCTCATTCCTGATCTGATCATAGCAGACAGGGAGCCGCTTGGCAAGTGGGGACTGCTGCGGAAGCACTTTCTCCGTGAACACCACCGGGCATTGTATTCCAGCTGGCTTCTCACCGGCAAGCTGGACGAGCATCTGAGGCAGATCGAGAAAGACTGCGAGGAACGTTTTGAGCTTATTACCATGCAGATGGCAGAGCAAGAGAACGTCACCGAGGGGCTGAAGGCCGACAATCAGATGGAGTGGGTGCGGCGCATGAACAGCATCTGGAACCGGGCGGAAGAGATCGTGCTGCACGAGCTCATCTATGTGTGAGGGGGTGCAGAGATGCAGATACTTGAAGACCTTTATGTCGGAGACGTCCGCCCCAGCGAGCGGTACTTTCAGAAGAACAGCCAGTACGCCGAAGCACTGGATGAACTGGTAAAGGTGGGAGACATGCTGACGGACAAACTCAATGAGGAAGAGAAGGAACTCTTTGAGAACTTCATGGACGCCCAGCGGGAGGTCACCGTCCTCACGGATTGTGAGACCTTTTGCTTCGCGTTCAAGCTCGGCGCGAAGATCATGATGGACGTTCTCACGGACGGGCCGATGAAGGAAATCTAATCCAATACCAAGCGAAGGCACCTGGGAGCCGCGATCAGCGGTTTCCCAGGTGTCTGTCTTTATAGGGCCCCTGCCGAATCGGCATTCTTTACTGCCTCTAGGCGCCGGAAGAACATATCCCGT
>CAMVJF010000134.1 GCA_947167725.1 uncultured Clostridia bacterium
CCAGATCGACGCGGCCGTCAACTCCGGCAACTCCGGCGGCCCGGTCTACGACGCCGCGGGCAGAGTCGTCGGCATCGTCACGGCCAAGTACGCCAGCACCGGCGTCGAAGGCCTCGGCTTCGCCATCCCGATCAACGACGCGTCGAAGATCGCCGTCGATCTCATGACCAAGGGCTACGTCACCGGCAAGGCCTACATGGGCGTCGAGATCGATTCCGATTACAACAGCGCCTACGGGCAGTATTACGCCTCCTACTGGAACATGCCCTCCGGCGCCTACGTCAAGAAGGTCAGCTCCGGCACCGCGGCGGAGAAGGCCGGGCTCCAGCCCAAGGATATCATCACCCGTCTCGGCGATCAGGAGATCCGCAACTACTCCGATCTCACCGCCGCCCTGCACGGCTTTTCCGCCGGTGAGACGACCCAGATCACGGTCTACCGCGGCGGCCAGGAGATGAGCTTTTCCATCACCTTCGACGAGGCGAAGAGCTGAATCTCCGTCCGATCTTTGCTACTTTTCTACTCCTTACCTCTCTTTTCTCCCAAACCCCTAGAAAACGAAGCGCCTCATGCCCTCAAAAGAGCATGGGGCGCTTTGTTTTCCTTGACAGCGCCGCCGAATCCGCTTATAGTTTCTCTGTTGAAAACATGCGCGTTTTGCCGCTTTGCGCGGCGGCGCGGAACAGGAGAAGCACCTATGATCGTTGTACTGAAAAACGGCGTTGCAAAAGAAAAGCGCGAGCAGCTGATCGGCTGGCTGAAGAACTACGGCCTGACGATTCACATCTCGGAGGGCGAGTTCCACACCGTCCTCGGTCTGGTGGGCGACACCTCGGCCGTCGATATGGATCTAGTCTCGAGTCTCGACATTGTCGATTCCGTCAAGCGCGTGACGGAGCCCTTCAAGTGCTGCAACCGCAAGTTCCATCCCGACGACATGATCGTCGAGGTCGGCGGCGTCAAGATCGGCGGCGGGCATTTCGCGATGATCGCGGGGCCCTGCTCGGTCGAGAGCGAGGAGCAGATCCTCGCCGTGGCCCGCGCGGTCAAGGCCTCGGGCGCGGACATCCTGCGCGGCGGCGCCTTCAAGCCCCGCACCTCTCCCTATGACTTCTCCGGGCTGCGCGCCCTCGGGCTCGAGCTGCTGCGCCTCGCGCGCGCCGAGACCGGGCTTCCCATCGTCTCCGAGATCATGAGCACCGCGCAGCTGCCGCTCTTCGAGGACGTCGACATGCTGCAGGTCGGCGCGCGCAACATGCAGAATTTCGATCTGCTTCGCGAGCTCGGCAAGCTCGACAAGCCGGTGCTGCTCAAGCGCGGTCTGGCCAACACGCTCAAGGAGCTTCTGATGAGTGCGGAGTATATCATGGCCGCCGGCAACGAACGCGTGGTCCTCTGCGAGCGCGGCATCCGCACCTTCAGCGATTACACGCGCAACACGCTCGACCTCTCGGCCGTGCCGGAGCTGCACGAGCTGACGCACCTGCCCGTGCTCGTCGATCCCAGCCACGCCACCGGCATCAACCGTCTTGTCGCGCCCATGTCGCTGGCAGCCGCCGCGTGCGGCGCGGACGGCCTGATGATCGAGGTGCACAACGACCCGCTCAAGGCCTTGTGCGACGGCGCGCAGTCCCTCCGTCCGGAGGAATACGACGCGCTGGCGAAGAAGGTCCGCGCCGTGCGCGAGGCGGTGAAGGCATGACCGTCGGCGTCGCCGGCCTCGGGCTGATCGGAGGCTCGCTCGTCAAGGCCTACAAGGCCGCGGGGCACGAGGTGCTCGGCTGGAACCGCAGCCGAAGCGTGCTCGACTTCGCCATGCTCAGCGGCGAGGCGGACGGTCCTCTCACGGAGGAAAACGTCTCGCGCTGCGATCTCATACTCGTCGCCCTCTACCCGGAGGCGGCGATCGACTTCATCCGCCGCATGGCGCCCCACTTCGGCCCCCGCCCCGTCGTGATCGACTGCTGCGGGACCAAGCGCGTCGTCTGCGCCGCCTGCTTCCCGCTCGCGGAGGAATACGGCTTTACCTATCTCGGCGGCCATCCGATGGCCGGCACGCACAATTCCGGCTACAAATACGCCCGCGCCACGCTGTTCCGCGGCGCGCCGATGGTGCTCGTCCCGCCCGTGTTCGACGATATCGAGCTGCTCGCGCGCGTCAAGGAGCTGCTCGCGCCGGCGCTCTTCGGCTCGATCTCCGTCACGACGGCGGAGAAGCACGACGAGATGATCGCCTTCACCTCCCAGCTCGCGCACGTCGTCTCCAACGCCTACATCAAGAGCCCGACCGCAGCCTCGCACAAGGGCTTTTCCGCCGGCAGCTACAAGGACATGACCCGCGTCGCCTGGCTCAATCCCGAGATGTGGGCCGAGCTCTTTCTCGAAAACAGAGACAGGCTGCTCTTTGAACTCGACAGCCTCTGCGACTCGCTCGCGGCCTACAGGGACGCCATGGAGCGCGGCGACAGGGACGAGCTGATCCGCCTGCTCGCCGAGGGTGCAAAACGCAAGGAGGAGGTCGACGGACGATGAAAACGATCGATGTCAGGGCCTCCCGGAACTATACGGTCACGGTCGGCTCCGGCCTGCTCTGCCGCGCCGGGGAACTGCTGCGCCCGCTGACGGACGCGCGGCGCGCCGCGATCGTCTGCGGCGATATCGTCCGGCCGCTCTATGCCGACGAGCTCGTCCGCTCGCTCGAGCGCGCGAACTTCGCGCCGCATATCCTCGAGATCCCGCACGGCGAGGAGCACAAGACCCTCGGGACCTACGCCTCGCTGCTCGAGCGTCTCTCCGCGCTCGGCTTCACGCGCCGCGATCTCGTCGTCTCCCTCGGCGGCGGCGTGAGCGGCGATATCGCGGGCTTCACGGCCGCCACCTATCAGCGCGGCTGCGGCTTCGCCCAGATCCCGACTACGCTGCTCGCCGCCGTAGACGCCTCCGTGGGGGGCAAGACGGCGCTCGACCTCCCGGGAGGCAAGAACCAGGTCGGCTGCTTCTACCAACCGCTGGCCGTGCTCTGTGATCCCGCCCTTTTCTCCACGCTCCCGGCGCGCGAGCTGCGCTGCGGCATGGCGGAGGTCGTCAAATGCGGCGTGCTCTTTGACCGGGAATTCTTCTTCTCGCTGCGCGCAAGCGCCGAGGACGGCGACTATGAGACGATCGTCGCGCAGTGCGTCGCGTTCAAGCGCGACCTCGTCGAGCGCGACGAGCTCGATCTCGGCGAGCGGCGGCTTCTGAACCTCGGCCACAGCTTCGGCCACGCGGTCGAGAGCTGCAGCGGCTTTGCGGTCCGGCACGGCGAGGCCGTCGCGATCGGCATGGCGATGATCGCCCGCGCCGCCGCGGCGCGCGGTCTCTGCACGGAGGAGACCTGCGGCGAGATCGTCTCGCTGCTCGGCGCCCTGGGGCTGCCCGTTGAGACGGAATATCCGGCCGAGGCGCTCGCCGAGGCTATGAAAAAAGACAAGAAACGACAGGGCGGCGCGCTGCCGCTCATCGTGCCCCGCGAGCTCGGGCGCTGCGAGATCCTCTCCGTCCCGGCGGAAGAGCTCGTCGGGTGGCTGCACGACGGAGGCGCGCAATGAACCGCGTCCTCTCCGGCGGGCCGCGCGGCGGGACGCTGCGCATCCCCTCGTCCAAGTCCGAGGCGCACCGCCTCCTGATCTGCGCGGCCCTCGGCACGGACGGCTGCGAGCTGCGCTGCGACGGGATCTCGCTCGACATCGCCGCGACGGCGGACTGTCTCGCCGCGCTGGGCGCCTCCGTGCGCATCGACGGCGAGCACATCAGCGTCTCCCCGATCCGCTCCGTGCCCGAGGGCGAGCTGCTCCTCCGCTGCGGCGAGAGCGGCTCGACGCTGCGCTTTCTGCTGCCCCTCGCCGGGGCGCTCGGCGCCCGCGCGGTCTTTTTGCGCGAGGGCCGTCTGCCCTCGCGCCCGCTCGCGCCCTTTGACGCCGAGCTCGCGCGCCACGGCATGACGCTGAGCGGCGACGGCGCGCGCCTCTCCGTTTTGGGGCGGCTTCGCGGCGGCGCGTGGCGCCTGCCCGGCGACGTCTCGTCCCAGTTTATTTCCGCGCTTCTGATGGCGCTGCCTCTGCTTGAGGAGGACAGCCGCCTTCTTCTCTCGACGCCGCTTGAGAGCGCGCCCTACGTTGCGATGACCGAGCGCGCGCTGCGCCTTGCGGGCGTGCATGTCCCGCGCGAGGATGGGGGCTGGGCCATCCCCGGCCGCCAGCGCCCCGCGCTGCCGCGGGACCTCGCGGTAGAGGGAGACTGGTCCAACGCGGCCTTCTTCCTCGCGATGGGCGCGCTCTCCGACGAGGGCGTGACCGTCGAGGGCCTTTCCCCGGATTCCGTCCAGGGCGACCGGGCGATCCTCGCGCTGCTCGCGCGCTTCGGCGCGCGCGTCTCCGCGGCGTCCGGCGCGGTCCCGGTCCGGCGCGGCGGGCTGCGCGGCATCGGGATCGACGCCTCGCAGATCCCCGACCTTGTTCCCGTGCTCTCCGTGCTCGCCGCCCTTGCCGAGGGCGAGACGCGCATCCGCGGCGCGGCGCGTCTCCGGCTCAAGGAGTCCGACCGCATCCGCTCCACGGCCGCGCTGCTCTCCTCGCTCGGCGCGCAGGTGTGCGAGACGGACGACGGGCTTGTGGTCCGCGGCCTTCCCTCGCTTCCGGGCGGGACGGTCGAGAGCTTCGCCGACCACCGCATCGCCATGGCCGCCGCGGCCGCGGCCTGCGGCTGTACGGGCGAGGTCAGGATCCTCGGCGCGGAATGCGTCGCGAAATCCTATCCGCGCTTTTGGGACGACTTTGCATCTCTGGGAGGTCTGAAATGAACTTCATCGGGCAAAAACTGCATCTGCGGATCTTCGGCGCCTCCCATGAGCCGCGCATCGGCATGACGCTGACGGGCTTCCCCGCGGGGGAGAAGATCGACGCTGAGGCGCTGGAGGCTTTTCTCGCGCGCCGCGCGCCGGGGGGCCGTGACTGGAGCACGCCGCGGCGCGAGGCCGATCTCCCCCTCTTTCTCTCCGGTCTTGCGGAGGGCATGAGCGACGGCGGGCCGATCACGGCGGAGATCCGCAACCGCGACGTGCGCCGTGCGGACTATGAGGCCCACGCCTCGATCCCCCGCCCCGGCCACGCGGACTATACCGCCTGGGTGAAGGACGGCGCGATCCCCTCCGGAGGCGGCGCCTTCTCCTGTATGAGTGGATATACTCTTTATTGCTTATGTATTTTGCATGGCAGCATTTGCTTTTCTTAGTATATATTTTCCAGAACCCTCTAGAAT
>CAMVJF010000135.1 GCA_947167725.1 uncultured Clostridia bacterium
GCCATTTCCTTGCTGATGGCCACGCGGGATTCCTTGATCTTCACGATCAGATTGCCGCCGATGGTGTTCATCACCGTGACGGCGCCTCCTACCGTGAAGCCCATGTCTTCCAAATGTTTTTTCATCTCGGGGCTCCCCCCGACCCGCTTGATGACGGCCTCCTCACCCGTGTCTGCCAAAATCAGAGGCATCATCGTATCTCCACCTCCCTATTGAGGCCGCATACAGCAATTAAATATATCTAACTGCCGGGCCGTAAAAAGCGGTTAAGGAATCTTAACCTATGCGTAGTTTAACACCTTTAATTTGTGTTGTCAACGGTTAACTTGTGTTTATTTCTTTTTCTTGCTTTTTCCCCGTGTTAGTGGTATCTTTTAGGAAAGAAACTGTGACGAAGGCAGGATCGGCGAAACGGATCGCCGTCGGGCAAGGCGGCCGCCGGACAAGCTGCGGACGGCGCCCGAGGTCGAAGACAACGCACGGCGCGGATCTGAACGCATAGACCGTCCGGCTTCTGTCCGAAATCAGAATAAGCTTGGGTGATGAAAATGAACATACACAAATCCGCGGAAGACTATCTGGAAGCCATGCTCATGCTCAAGGAAGAGCGCGGTTATGTCCGCTCGATCGACGTGGCGGAGAAAATGGGCGTGACCAAGCCGAGCGTCAGCTACGCCACCAAGCGCCTGCGTGAAAGCGGGTATATCACCTTCGACCCCGCCGGGATGATCGTGCTGCTGGAGCCGGGACTGGAGATTGCGGAGCGCATGTATGAGCGCCACAGGCTCCTGACCGAACTGCTGATCGGTCTGGGCGTCAGCGAGGAGACCGCGCGGGAGGACGCCTGCAAGATCGAGCACGACCTGAGCGTGGAGAGCTTCGACGCCATTCGCAAACACGCGCAGCAATATCGCTAAGCTCCCGGACTCGAAAAAAAGACCTCCGATCCGCAGATCGGAGGTCTTTTTTCTACTTTTTCCCAACCAGAAGCGCAGAGCCGGAGAGCGCCATCCACTTTGCCTCCCGCGGAGATATGAACATGCCGTTTGCGGTGTCGATCAGCTCGACCTTTTCATAGCCCATGCTCCTCAGCAGGCCGACGAACGCCTGCATATCGCCGTATCTGGCTCTGGAGAAGATGTCGTGAAGCGCGAAGGTCCCGCCCTTTTTCAGCACCCGCAGCGTCTCAAGCAGGATCTTCTGCCGGTCTCGGCTGGGAATATTGTGATAAACGTAGTTGCTCACGACGGCGTCAAAGCTCTCGTCCGGGAAGTCGAGCCTGAGCGCGTCGCCCTGCCGAAACTCCGTATTGCCGACGCCTTCGGCTTTGGCGTTCGCCTCGCACAGCGGCTTGTTGTAGGAGGCGTACTCCTTGCCCCAGCGGTCGAGTCCGATAAAATGCGCCTGCGGATTGCGTCTGGCGCAGGCGATCGTCAGCGCGCCGCTCCCGCAGCCCACATCCAGGGCGACGCCGCCCTCCGGCAGCGTCACATAGTCTGCGATCCCCTCGATGACCTGCCGGGACATCTGCCGCTTCCCGTCGTAGGAAAAGGCGCGGTAGAGCAGCTCCATCCACAGCGCGCCTCCTCCCACCGCCGCGCCGGCGAGCAGCAGGACGCCCGTCGCGGCCGCTTTCACGGTCTCGTTTTTGATCAGTCCCGTGCAGCCGCAGACGGCGGCCAGACCGAAGCAGCCGACCGCGCCCGCCAGTGTGCCGAGCACCATGCCCTTCGGCATCCAGTTTTTGTAATCCGGTTTCATAAATAAGCCTCCTGTCTCTTTTTTTCTTATCTGCCGATCCATAGGGTGATCCACGCCATCAGGGCGCAGACGAAGGGGAACGCGATCAGGCGCTTCAACTGATTGCTTTTGTTGAAGCTGCGGTCGTCCCAGCTTTTGCAGTCCCTTGTCTCGGGGAAGAAGCGCAGAAAGTACTTCTTTTTGATCACGAGGTACTGATCCTGCACGAGGATATCGAAAACCTTGTATCCGTACAATAACAGCATATACCGCCCGAAGATCTGCCGGAAGCCGCAGCTGTGACGGAGTGCGTCCGCACCGATCAGGACGATCCCGCCGACAAATGCGACGGCAAAGACCGCGGTGAGGAGATACCCGAGGATGCGACGCTCCTTCGGCGGATCGGGGTGATCCTTTGCCGCGTCCCGAATGTCCTGCGGCAAAAAGCGCATAAAGAGCTTTGTCGGCGCCAGGGGCGGGATCACGAGAACAAAGAGCAGCGACAGCGCGCAGACATAGGCCAAAACGGCAAGCGTCGGCATCATGGCTCTTCCTCCGGCGCGCTATGCCCTTCCATTTCCCGCAGAACAAGCTTCTGGCCGCCGAGGAACATCATGATCCAGCCGAAGCTCTCAAAGCCGGAGACAAAACCGTTGAAGGGCCAGGGGATCAGCAGCTCCAGCAGATAGCCGATCCCGGCGATGATCAGCGGCGCGGCCAGGATCCACGTTTTCTTCAGCGCAAAGGTCCCTCGCAGGATCAGGGCGATCCAGCCGATCAGGACGGCAAGCTCGAAGGCGAAGAAGGTCGCCCAATAGGGAACGATCTGAACCATATAAGAACGGTTCCACATTTCCGCAGCAAGCTCTGTATTGCCCCCGGCAGCGTCATAAAGCAGGTTGAAATTGTGGATCAGCGTCCCGCACTCCAGATGGAAATACAGAAAGCACATGACGCCCAGGATCAGTCCGGCGATATAGAGCTTCAGCAGCCGCCGATCCCATATGTCCCCGCATTTGGGGAGCATGGTCTTCAAAAAGGCCGCAAAGGGCAGCGCGGCGAGCGTATAGCAGACGGTGCCGAGCAGTCCGCCGACGTTGGACACCGCGATCCGCCAGTCGGCGATCGTCAGCCAGCCCGAGGAGATCATCCCGGAAATGGCCGCGCTGTCCTTCGGCTCGATCCCCATGCAGTAGTCGCCGACCATGGCCAGCAGCATGCCGGGGATGACCCAGAGCATCCGGCGGTACACCTTTCGCAGCTCCTCTTTTGTCACGTAAAAGCACCCCTCTCTCAAAACAGCATCACGACGATCCCCGCGACGACGGCCGCTCCGGCGATCCAGATCAGCGTCAGGATCGTACGCTTTTTCAGCACCTGCCGCCAGGTCTGTACATAGGGGATGTCCTCACAGCCGGGCAGGAGCCAGAAGCCGCTGTGCCCCACCCATAGTCGGTCGATCACGACGCCGTCGTACCAGTTCATGACCTCCAGGAACAGGAGCGAGAACAGATACGCCGTCTTGAAATCCGAGACCCGGTCCCAGACGCCGATGATCAGCACCAGCGCGGCCAGCATGACCAGAAAAAACGGATCATAAAACGCCTTCTCTTTCGCGCCACGGTCTCCCGATCCGAAAGGCATATCGCGAAGGCCCGCTCCTGTACCGGTTTGGGATAGAAATACAAGCCGTTGATCGCGTTATTTCCGACCGCCAGCTTTACCATCAGGGTGAACAGGAGGCAAAACAGGGCCAGTTGAAGCAAAAGCAGCATATCCGACCTACCATTCCCGAAGCGCTTTTTGCAGTCTTCTGTCGATATCGAGCCGCGTTTCCCGGCACTCCTTCGGATGCTCTTTCCCGGCTTTGAACATGATACGAACCAGCAGCGAAGAGCCCAACGGCAGCATGATTTTCAGCATGGACTCGGGAAAGGCGAAGTGCGTCCCCTGCTTGTAGAGCCATGCCTCAAAAACGCATTCATGCGGCGTGTCAAGCAGGCGCTGTTCGATCCGGCGGATGTATTTGCAGGTATCCCAAAGCACGTCGTCCTCCGCGCCGATGCAGATCACACGGCCGCGGATGCGTTCGACCTTGATCTTTTCCTCTTCCTGTACAGGGTGGCGGCGCTCCGACTCATCGAACATCTTCCGGGACGCGATCTTGTCCCCGCCGGCCTTGGATTCGGCCATGATCTTCTGCCAGTATTCCGGATGCCGGTAGGCGTATGGCAGATACGGAAGAGGACGACCCTGCCAGGAGACAGCGGATTCCTGATCGCCCGGCCGCTCGCGCATGCCGTCTTTTCCGTCCTGATAGAAGCCCTCCATGATGAAATCCGGCGGCGACACGGCGACCGTCAGGCTGATATCCGGGTAATAGGACGCGGCCACAAGCGCCAGCATGCCCGTGGTGGATGCGCCGACGATCCCGATCTTCCCACATCCCTGCGCTTTCAGGAATTCGATGGCTTTCCCGAAGCGCTCCAAGGGGTAGTTGTGATGTCCGTAGTCCTTTTTCCCCGGCGACATGGCCAGGGCATGGCAGCCCTGCCGGTGCAGCCATTTTGCGCCCGAGACCGCCATGCGATCCTCAGAGGAATCTCCCAGCATGAGGATCACGGCGCGATCTGCTTTTTGTGCTTTGGGCAAGGGGTACCACACGCCGCAAAACCCGTCCCGCTCCGGGGTGAAAGTCTGTTTCTTCATACCCGTCCTCCGTTTCTTCGGTAAAAAGCTTATTTCAAAACCAGCGCCATGATCCCGGATATAAGCGCCGAGAGCACGGCAAAGCCCAGCGTGCCTATCAGCCACTTGCCGAGCTTGTCCCTCCGGTCGATATAGGGCCGCAAGTCCTCCGTGCCGGGGATGATCCATGCCTTTGTATGGCCTACCCAGAATGCGTCGATCCCGAGCCGGTCGATCAGGTTCACGATCGAGAGGATCGCAAAGCTCTGCCAGAGGCCGGGAAGAAAGCCCCTTGCGCCGTTGACAACATAGACGCTGACCAGGACGAAGGCGAAATAGACCGGGATGCCCAGCCCCTTGAACAGGCGCCGGTTTCTGTTGATCTGCTCTCTTGTAATCAGGCCGTTTTCTATGCAGCGCTCCTGCACGTCCGTATGGTACAGAAAGACCAAGTTGACCGCGCTCTTACGGATGCCGATCGCGCAGAAGCCGACCAGCAGCGCGCCAAGCAGCAAGCCCTCTATCATGATCTTGCCGATCATGTCTCGTCTCCTCCCATGAATCGTCTGATCTCTTCGTCCATCAGCTCCGGGTGGGCGACGATCTCCCCGTGGCCGAAGCCGGGAAAGGGATGGAGCTCCGCGCCGGGGAAAGCGCGTTTGAGCTTTTGGACGGCTCTCTTCATATTCGGCTCCTTCGCGCCGTACCAGATCCCGACCTTCGCGGCCGGGTCCGGCTCGTAGCGGTCGATCTCCTCATAGAGCCGCAGACT
>CAMVJF010000136.1 GCA_947167725.1 uncultured Clostridia bacterium
GCCAGGATCCCCTGGCGGCACGCGGGCATCCGGATGCGCCAGAAAATGAAGGTGTTGGAAAGGCCCAGGGTCTGCCCCGCATAGGCCAGCGTCTTGTCAAAGCTCTCGAAGGCGCCGCGGGCCGTGCGGTACATCAGCGGGAAGGCGACGACCGCCGCCGCGAGGATGCCGCCGTACCAGGTCATGACGAACTGGACGCCGTACTGCATCAGGAAGGCGCCGATCGGGCGCTTGACGCCGAAGACGAGCAGCAGGAAATAGCCGCAGACCGTCGGCGGCAGCACCATCGGCAGCGTGAGGATCACGTCCAGCACGCCCTTGATCGAGCGCGGAAGCTTCGCCGCGTAATAGGCGAAGAAGATACCTGTGAAAAACACGAGCACGCAGCTGATGGCCGCGATGCGCAGCGAGTTCCACAGAGGAAACCAATCGAAATACATAGAGCAGCTCCGTTCAGGAGCGGGAGATCGCTCCCGCTGGTCGGTCTGGATTACTTCTTGAGCGCGGCGGCCAGGCCGTCGAAGGACTCGATCTTGCCGGGGTTGCCGTCCGGGACGACCAGGACGACCTTGTTCTCGAGCAGGTTCAGACGGCTGCCCTCCAGCACGAAGTCCAGCTGGTCGGTGTTCACTTCCGGATTGGCGTTGATGTCGAGCTGGTTCATCTGCTTCTGACCGGCGGAGATGAACACGTCGCACTCCGCGCCCTCCTGGATCTGGGTCTTGAGCGTGCCGGAGGAGTCGAAGTTGTAGACGAGCGTCACATTGGGATGAAGCTCCTGATACAGGCCCTGGATCTGCGTGAGCGTCTCGGTCATGGACGCGGCGGCAAACACGATCAGTTCGACCTTCCCGGTCTCGGCGGCAGCGGCGGCGGGCACGGTGTCCCCCACGGGCGCGAAGCCGACGGCCTTGAAGATCTCCATGGCCTCGGGGCTGCTCAGGTAGTCCAGAAAGGCCTGCGCCTCGGCGGGATGCTCGCTGTTCTTCATCACGGCCGCGGGATAGATGACCTGGCCGCACATCTCGGCGGTGGCGTTGTCAACGACGGTCAGCCCGGCGGAGAAGGCGTCCGTGCAGTAGACGACGCCGCAGTTGACGCTGCCTTCCTTGACCTGGGTCGTGACCTCCTTGACATTCGTGCCGTAGGTGATCTTGCCCACCTTGGCCAGCGCTTCCTCGTCCAGGGCGTAGAACGCGAGGATCTTCTGCGTGTACTGTCCGACGGGAACGTCGCTGTTGCCCATGACGAGCAGCGGCGTCTTCGGCTTTCCGCAGGCTGCCAGCGCCGGGATCAGCGTCAGCGCCAGCAGCAGCGCCAGGATTTTTTTTGCTTTCATCTTGTTGCCTCCTTCCCGTTTTTCAGGGAAAAAATAGTCTATATAAACACGGCTTTACGTGCTTATACCAAGAAGAAATGGCAAACGCTTCCCTATTCAGTTGTCGCCCCGCGCGTCAGACGCCCTTGCCGAAGCCGCAGTTCGGGAAGTGGCAGACGGGGCAGTTGAGGCAGAGCCCGCCATGGCCGAGCCCGGCGAGAAACTCCTTCGTGATCGGCGTGTCGGTCATGAGATAGGGCAGCAGCAGATCGAAGATCGTACGGCGGGCGTACATCACGCAGCCGGGCAGTCCGCAGACCGGGCGGCCGTCCGGCATGTAGGAGACGAGGAACATCGCGCCCGGGAGCACCGGAGCGCCGTAGGAGACGATATTCGCGCCGGTATTCTTGATCGCAAGCGGCGTCTTGTCGTCGGGGTCGACGCTCATGCCGCCGCTGCAGACGACCATCTCGCAGCCCTTGTCCAGCATGTCCAGAACGGCCGCGGTGATCTTCTCATGGTCGTCGTTCAGGACCACATGCTCGGTCATCACGCTGCCGCCGAACTCGCGCAGCTTCTGTTCGATGACGGGGGTGAAGGTGTCCTGGATGCGGCCGTAGTAAACCTCGTTGCCGGTCGTTACCACGCCGACCTTTTTGGCTTTGAGCGGCAGCAGCTTCAGCAGCGGCTCCGCGCCGACGAGCTCCTTGGCCCGCTCCATGCGATCTTTGGCGATGACGAGCGGGATGACGCGGGTGCCGCAGAGCTTGTCCCCCTTCTTCACCACAAAGCCGGAGGCGCGCGTCGCGATCATCATGTCGCCCAGCGCGTTCACGGCGCGCAGACGCTCCACGTCGATCAGCAGCAGGCCGTCGATGTCTGCGATCAGCTCGATCTTGCCCTCTTTGGGCTCGGTGGCGTGCATGTTCTCGCCGATGCACAGATCGCGCAGAATCTCCGCCGCCTCGTCCTCGTGGAGCATGTCCTCGCTGTTCTCCCAAATATAGATATGGTCCTTGCCCACGCTCAGCAGCACAGGCACGTCCTCGCTCCGGATGATATGCCCCTTGCGGAACACGGGGCCCTTTTTCTCGTCCTTGATGATCTGGGTGATGTCGTGGCACAGCACGTGTCCGACAGCCTCTTCGGTCTTCATCAGCTTCATGGTCTCAGCTTCCTTTCACAAGTTGGACGGACTGCGAATGTTAAACAAAAGCAATTCGCTTATTCAGTATTATAGAAGCAAGCGCGGAGAAAGTCAATTCCCCGCGCGCAGTATCTTTCCAAGCGCCGCAGAAAGGCGCTTCCCTGTTTTTGCTCAAAAACGAGCCTGCCGCCCGGGGCGGCAGGCTCGTTTTTTATTCGATCGGCGTGAGATATTTCGCACAGAAAGGCTTGATCTTCCCGCGGTCGTAGACGTTCAGGCTGCAGCGGTGGAGCCGCTCGACGTTGAGGTTCATCGCGTCCTGAAAGGCCATGGCCGAGAGCGTCAGGCTCTCGTGCCGCAGGCGGTAGAGAAAGGTGTCGAAGTCCATCTCGTCCGATCGCGCGGCGGGAGGCGCTTCCTCGTCCGGCGTGCGGCGCCAGTGCCGCGCCACATATTCGCGGTTGTCCTTTTCACAGCCGCGGCTGCGGGACGAGTGCGTGATTGAGCTCAGGGGGCGCAGCGAGCCGTCGGGCTCGATGAGAAAACTCGCGTGAAAGCCGCAGAGCGGGTGGTCGCAGCGCGAGGGCATGAAGCTCTCAAGCGGGATCCCCGCCTGCTCGGCAAGGTCGGCCATCAGACGGTCGAGCGTATAGCGGTCCTCCGCCTTCGGCGCTCCGGGATAGCGCCCGAAGTACGAGACGGGCTGGAAATGAACGCCCCGCACGGCGGGCGCGTGCTCGCTGGCAAAGGCGACGAGCCTGCCGAGATCTGCGTCGTTGACGCCGCGGACCACGGTCGGAACCAGCGTGACGCCGATGCGCGCCGCGCCGCAGACGCGGATCGCCTCCGTCTTTTCCGCCAGCAGCGGCGCGCCGCGCAGCACCTCGAAGATTTCGTCGCGCGTGCCGTCGAACTGCAGGAACACGATATCCAGCCCCGCGTCCGCAAGCCGTTTCACATAGTCCGGCTCGCGCGCCAGACGCAGGCCGTTGGTATTGAGCTGCACATAGCGGCAGCCCGCCTCTTTGGCAAAGCGCACCAGCTCCGGCAGGTCGTCGCGCAGCGTGGGTTCCCCGCCCGAGAGCTGCAGCAGAGGGCCGCCGCATTGGCGCGCGATGTCCCGTATCGCGTCCTTCAGCTCGTCGAGCCCCGGCTCCCGCGCGCTCTCTCCGCCGCGGGCGAAGCAGAAGCGGCAGCGCAGATCACAGCGCTCCGTGACCTCCAGCAGCACGCAGCAGCTGCCGATCTCGTGCTCGGCGCAGAGGCCGCAGTCGCCCGGGCAGTTCCGTCCGAGCGTCTCCGGCAGCGGCGGCGTCCCGAGCAGCCAGGACTCCCAGTCCACCTTCCCCTGCCAGACGGGGACGCGAAAGCTCCCGTGCGCCGGACAGCTTTTTTCAAGCAGGATCGCGCCGTCCTCCTCCCGCGTGAGCCGCGCGGGCAGATTGCGCAGACACACGGGACAGACGGAGCGGGTGCTTCGGATGATCTCTCCCATTTTTATTCTCCCAGACCGAAGTGGTCCTTTTTGAAGATCGTGAGCTCCAGCCGATAGCGGTCGGACACCGTTTTGACCGCCTCGCCGATGAGGCGCTCGAGCTCCCCGTCCGGGCAGGCGGCGCTGGCGTTGAGCAGCACGCCGAGATCCGTGCAAGGCCGCGTGAAGCGGTGCGGCACCTCGATCGCGCGCTCTGTGCCGAGAAGATCCGCCTTGCCCCAGTCGCCCTCCGGTCCCCAGGCCAGGAGCTTCAGATGCGGGATCTCGCGGCCTGCCCGGCCGACCGCATCCCGAATCTCCTCCGCGAGCGCGAGCAGGTAGACGCCGCCGTCGAAGCTGTCGCAGCAGACCACCGCGCGGTACTGGAGATAGTATTCGCTGAGACTGCCCATGGCGTTTTGCAGACCGTCCGCGTCATAGTCGATCTCCGGATGGCGCAGCGAGGCTCGCTTCTCCCGCAGCGCCCGGCACAGCGCGTCGAGCCCCTCGCCGCTCCTTGCGCTCACGGCGATCTGCTCCGTCCAGGGATACCGTTCGGCAAGCCACCCGATCGAGGAAGCGCGCTCCGCTTCGGACAGCAGCTCGCACTTGCTCAGCACGATGAGGTCGGCCTCCCGGAGCTGCGCGTCGAGAATGAAGCCCGTCTCCCCTGCCCGGCCTTCGCGCAGCAGCGCGAGCATCTGCGGCTCGATCAGCACCGTGAAGGGCGCGAGCTCGAACTCGCCGGGACGGTCTTCCTCCAGACCGTGGTAAACGTGCTCCTGCGCGCCGACGCCGAAGCCCGGGATATCGGAGACGACCAGCTCGCAGCCGCTTTCAAAGCAGGCGTTCAGCCGTTCCGTCAGCACGTCGCGGCAGAAGCAGATGCACTCGTCGGTGATCTGCGAGGCACGGCAGCCGCCGAGCTGCGCCTGCTTGTGGTCCGCCAGCAGCACGCCCGCGCCGAGATCGTTGGAGATCATGGCCGCGGGAGCGAAATGCGCGGAGCAATACTGCGTCAGCGCCATCATCGTCGTCGTCTTCCCCGCGCCCAGAAAGCCGCTGAACACGCCGAATTTTCTCATACTCTTCCCTCCCGTCGCTCTCCGCGGGCCGAGTCCCGCCGACGATACCGTCGAAAACAGTGTAGCATGCGGGAGGCCGCTTGACAAGGGTGCTGATCCGGCGCGCCGCACCC
>CAMVJF010000137.1 GCA_947167725.1 uncultured Clostridia bacterium
CCCGCATCGTCATTGTACAGGTCGGTCGGAATTGCCTTTGCAGCTTCAAGAGCGTCCTGAAGCGCCTGATAGGTTTCGGGTGTGAAGCTGTCATTTTCAGCTATGGCGTCAGCAGCTGCAATAGCCTCATTAAGTGCGGTGTAGTCGCAGGGGTCATTCTGATTGGCTGTATCGTTAAGAGCGTCAATAGCGTCCTGTAATGCCTGCATAGCATCATCAATAGTCTTCTGATTGTCATTGTTACCGTCAGAGTCAACGTAGTATTCCTGATTGATAGCGTCCTGAGCAGCCTCAAGAGCGTCGATGTAATCCTGCCATGCGTCGTCATCATACTGACCGTTTGAGTTGTCGGTACCGATATCGTTAATAGCGTCGTCAACAAGATTATCAATCGGGTCGTATTCGCAGGGCTCGTTTACGTGCGATCTGTAGGTAAGAGCGTTAATTGCTCTGAGAAGCTCTGCAGTCGCATTGTCAATCATCGTTTGATTTGAGTTGTCGGGAAGAATCGGAATGGGACGTGCGCTATCGTTTGCGATTGCGGCAGCAGCATTATAAGCGTTTGTAAAGTCTGCCCAAACCTCGTTGATGAAATGATTGTTTGTATTGTTCTTATATTCAGCAATCTTTTCCTCTGCAAGTGCTACGGCAGCGTCAAGCTCGGTGTAGTCGCAGGGAATAGTCATATCATCGGGGATAATCGCCTTAATCTGTGCTACAAGGTAATCAATCTCGGACTGCTCGTAGTAAACAGAACCGTCAAGGGTGTAATTGTCCTCGATATTGTTGAGCGTTGCTCTTAAGGTTGCACGCTCAGCCTCGGTGAAGTTAGCGTTGGAATTGTTCAGAACGCTCTCAGCCTTATTGATTAAGTTTATAAGCTCACGAATGTCCAGTTCGGCGTGACGAAGGAAGACATCGCCGCTCAGAAGGAAGCTGCGAAGGCGGCAAAGGAGGCGGCGAAATGAATAAGATCCTCAAGCTCACCGTTGTCCTGTTCCTGATCTGCGCCGTCGTCGCCGCCGTTCTCGGAGGAGTGAACGAGGTCACCAAGGGCCCCATCGAGACCCAGCAGAGGGAAAAGACCGAGACCGCCTACAAGGCCGTTCTCCCGAACGCCGATTCCTTTACCGAGCTCGACCGTTCGAGCTACGCCGATCTCAAGACCATCGACAAGATCTCAGCGGCCGACAACGGCGCCGGCCATGTGGTCGAGACGACCTTCTCCGGCGCGCAGGGCAGCATCACGATGGCCGTCGGCGTCGATGAAAACTACAGGTGCGCCGGCATCTCGATCATCAAGCATTCCGAGACCTCCGGCCTCGGCGAGGTCGCGGCCAGCGCCTCCGCCCGCGGCGAGAGCTTCCGCAGCTCCTTCATCGGCAAGGATGAGAGCATCTCGATCAACGATATCGACGCCATTACCGGCGCGACGATCACCTCCAAGGCAGTCACCGGCGCTGTCGCCGCCTCGATCGAGGCAGTCAAGGCTTTGGGTTAAGGAGGGGAAGACATGAATATTAAAAAACAGTTCAGCGAAGGCCTCGTTACCAATAACCCCGTCCTTGTCCAGCAGATCGGCATGTGCGCCACGATGGCCATCACGACCTCGCTGTTCAACGGCCTGGGCATGGGCCTTTCCGTTCTGATCATCCTCACCTGCTGCAACGTCGTCGTTTCCCTGATCCGCAAGATCATCCCCGAGGAGATCCGACTGGCAATCTTCGTCGTAGTCATCGCGGGCTTCGTCACGATCGTCGACCTGCTGCTTCAGGCATTCATCCCCGCGCTTTCCGCGGCGCTCGGCGTGTTCATCCCGCTGATCGTCGTCAACTGCATCATCATCGGCCGTGCGGAGGCCTTCTGCCAGAAGAACACCGTCGGCGCGTCCTTCTTCGACGGCGTGTTCCAGGGCCTCGGCTATACGGTCGTCCTGCTGATTATGTCGATCGTGCGCGAGCTGCTCGGCAAGGGCACCTTCGGCGGCGGTCTGATCGACGTCTCCAACGGTCTGCGCTTCACGCTTGACGGCTCCGGTGCGGGCATCAAGATCTTCTCCGGCGAGTACGGCGCGAAGATCCTGACGATGCCCTTCGGCGGCTTCCTGACGCTCGGCGTTCTGATCGCCGCCATGCAGTACGCGCTGAAGAGATCCGCGAAGAAAAAGGAGCTTGCCGCAAAAGCGGAGGCAGAGAAAAAGGAGGTAACTGAATAATGCTGTTCAACATCATCTCCATCTCTCTGGGAGCGATCCTGATCAACAACTTCATCTTCTCCCAGTTCCTCGGCTGCTGCCCCTTCCTGGGCTGCTCGAACAAGACCGATACCGCCTTCGGCATGGGCGTCGCGGTCATCTTCGTCATGGGCATGGCCTCGGCGATCTGCTGGCTGATCGACACCTATATCCTCGTGCCGCTCGGCCTCGCCTTCCTCGAGACGCTGGCCTTCATCCTGATCATCGCCGCGCTGGTCCAGCTCGTCGAGATGTTCCTGAAAAAGTCTGTCCCCTCGCTGTACAGCGCGCTCGGCATCTATCTGCCGCTGATCACCACCAACTGCGCCGTCCTGGGCGTCGTGCTGCTCAACGTGCAGAATCACTACAACTTCATCGAGTCCGTCGTCTACGGCATCACGGGCGGCATCGGCTTCCTGCTCGCCATCGTGCTCTTCGCCTCCGTGCGTGAGCGCGTGCAGTTCGCCGACTATCCCGAGTGCTTCGAGGGATTCCCGATCTGTCTGGTTTCCGCGGCTCTTGTCGCTCTCGCGTTCATGGGCTTCAGCGGCATGCAGGTTTTCTGAGAAGGAGGCAGGATAGCGTATGAACACCATTCTTCTTTCGGTTCTCGTTCTCGGCCTGATGGGCGCCGTCCTGGGCGCGCTGCTGGCCGTTGCCTCCAAGGTATTCCATGTCGAGGTCGATCCCAAGCAGGCGGCTGTCCGCTCCTGCCTCGCCGGCGCGAACTGCGGCGGCTGCGGCTATCCCGGCTGCGACGGCTATGCCGCCGCCGTGGCTGCGGGCAAGGCGCCGACGAACAAGTGCGTCGCTGGCGGCGCCGAGACGGCCGCCAAGGTCGCCGAGATCATGGGCGTCGCCGCCGGCGCGGAAGAGCGCAGGATCGCGTTCGTTCCCTGCTCTGGCTGCGAAGGCCACGCGGAGATGCGATTCAACTACACCGGACCGCAGGACTGCCGCGCCGCCATGCTCTTCGGCGGCAAGAGCAACAAGACCTGCACCTTCGCCTGCATCGGCCTCGGAAACTGCACCCGCGCCTGCAAGTTTGACGCGATCCATATCGTCGACGGCATTGCGAAGGTCGACCGCTCCAAGTGCGTCGGCTGCGGCGCCTGCGCGGACACCTGTCCCAAGAGCATCATTAAGCTCCTGCCCGCGAGCCAGCGGGTCCAGCCCGCCTGCTCGAACAAGGACAAGGGCGCGAAGGTCATGAAGATGTGCGACTTCGGCTGCATCGGCTGCATGAAGTGCCAGCGCGAATGTCCCGCCGACGCGATCAAGGTCGTGGACAACCTCGCCGTCGTGGACAACGACAAGTGCGTCAAGTGCGGCCACTGCGTCGACGTCTGCCCGCGTCACGTCATCACCTGGTTTGAAAAGGCCGACTGACGCTTGACCCGTATCCTTCAAAACGGTCTGCACAACGCAGACCGTTTTGTTTTTTTCGCTCACTTCGGGTTATGCTATCCGTGAGGTGAGTTTGCATGGAGAAAAGGGAAGAGCGGCGGGAGATTGCCGAGCTTGGCAGCATGGAGGAGCGCGGCATCCACTGCCTCACGATCATCGGCCAGATCGAGGGCCATCAGCTCCTTCCGGACGATACGAAAACGACGAAATACGAGCATGTGCTGCCGCTTCTCGCCGCGATCGAGGAGAGCGCGGAGATCGGCGGCCTGCTGATCCTGCTCAACACGATGGGCGGCGATGTGGAAGCCGGCCTCGCGATCGCCGAGCTGATCGCCGGAATGAGAAAGCCGACCTGCTCCCTCGTCCTGGGCGGAGGACATTCGATCGGCGTTCCGCTCGCCGCCGCCGCGAATCGGAGCTTTATCGCACCCTCCGCGGCCATGACGATCCATCCTGTCCGTCTCAACGGCGTCGTGATCGGCGTCCCGCAGACCTATCAGTATTTCGCGCGCATCCAGGAACGGATCGTTCGCTTCGTGACCACGCACTCGAACTGTACCCGGGAGGTCTATCTGAAGCTGATGACGAACACGGACGAGCTGGCCAACGACGTCGGCAGCGTGATCTACGGCGAAGAAGCGGTGGAACTCGGCCTGATCGACGCCCTCGGCACGTTATCCGACGCGCTTTCTTACCTGCACCGGGAGATCGAAAAGGGAAAGAACGCGGAAAGCTGAGAAAAAAGGTTTACGTAATATTCTCAAGACCCTTGTTTTATGCGGCATCCTGTGATAAAATATCAAAGTTAGAATGATCATGGGGGTTATAGGATGTCAATTCTCAACGCGATACTGCTCGGCCTGATCCAGGGAATCGCCGAGTTTCTGCCCATTTCTTCTTCGGGGCATCTTTCCATCCTCAACAACCTTTTTCATATGACCACGACCGAGGACGGCCATCTGTTTTTTGACGTGCTGCTCCACCTCGGAACGCTCTTTTCCGTCTGTGTGGTTTACTGGCAGGATATCGTCGAAATGTTCTATGAGGTGCTGGGCTTTTTGAAGATCGGCCCGCTCGCTTCCGAGAAGCGCCAGCATTACCCCGCGGCGCGGTTGTTCCTGATGATCGTTCTCGGTACGCTGCCTCTGTTCCTTATTCTGCCGATAAACGACATGATGGAGGGGCTATACTACAAGAGCATCTTTATCGGCGTTATGCTCGTGCTGACCGGATGCATCCTCTTCATTTCCGACAAGATGGAGCAGGGAAGAAAGACGGAGAAGAACATGAGCCTGCTCGACGCGGTCATCATCGGTCTGTGCCAGGCGGTCGCGACGATCCCCGGCCTGAGCCGCTCGGGCACCACGATCACGGGCGGACTCGCGACGGGACTGCGGCGGGACTTCGCGGTGAAATTCTCCTTCCTGCTCTC
>CAMVJF010000138.1 GCA_947167725.1 uncultured Clostridia bacterium
TCGAGCCGTCCGCACCGCAGACGGGGAAGGCCACCGCGACGCCGCGCGCGCGAAGCGTCTCGTATAGCGCGGAGAGCTCGCACTCGCCGCCCGCGGCGGCGTAGCCGAGCACGCGTGTCGCCCCCGCCAGCTCGGGCAGGGCGGCGAGCAGGCGGCAGATCTCCGCGCCTGCCGCGGCGCGCTCCCGCGCGCTCAGCGCGCCGCGCCGCGCGAGGGCTTCGCGGCGCAGCGCCTGCTTCCGAAGGATGTTGTCCATGGCGGCCTCCCGTCTTTGTTTTCTGCGCCCAGCATACCACAGCGCAGGGCTCGCTGCCAAGCGCTTTTTGCTTGACTATTCGGGCGCGAAAAGGTATGCTGGAAACAGGCAGATCGATCCATTTCAACATACACGGAGGAAAGACAAGATGATCCTTGACTGCAAGAAATATCTCGGCCCCTGCGCCTGCGGCCGCGACCATGAGCTGCGCACCAAGCTCGTCGTCTGCGAATACGGCGCGCTCAAGAGCTTCGACAAGTACATGGCCGACTGCGGGCTGAGCGGCTTCCGCACCGTGATCTACGACACGAACACCTACAATCTCCCGACGATGACCCACGTCGCCGCCGACCAGGAGATCGTGCTCGAGGCCAAGGGCCTGCACAGCGAGAAGGGCCTGATCGAGGAGTGCATGACCCGCTTCGTGCAGAAGCCCGACTACGTCGTGGTCGTCGGCGGCGGCACGCTGATGGACTTCGGCCGCTACAGCGCCTGGAAGCTCGGCATCCCCTTCGTTGCCATCCCCACGATCGTCTCGTCCGACGGCTTTACCGCGGATATCTGCTCGATCATCATCGACGGACAGAAGAAGTCCATCCCCATGCAGGCCGCCGACGCGGTCATCTGCGACATGGATATCGTCGCGGGCGCGCCGCGCTTCCTCACGATCGCGGGCGTGCAGGATATCATGGCCAAATACATCTCGATCGCGGACTGGAAGATCGCCCACCTCGTCTCGGGCGAGTACTTCTGCCAGCGCGTCTGCGACATGGCGCAGGAGGCGCTGGATATCATGGTGCGCTGCGCGCATGAGCTCGCAGAGGGGAAGGAGCCGGATTACGAGGCCATGGCTTACACGCAGATGCTCTCGGGTCTGACGATGCAGATCCTCTCCAACAGCCGCGCCGCCTCCGGCGCGGAGCACCTTGTGGCCCATCTCGTCGAGATGAAGCCGCGCGGATTTGAAAAGGCCCACGGCCTGCACGGCGAGTGCGTCGGCGTCGGCACGATCCTCTGCGCCGAGGCCTATCACAAGCTCGCCGCGCGCGAGTCGATCGAGGTCAAGCCCTTCGAGCCGATCGACGAGCAGTGGGTGCGCGACGTGTTCGGCCCCCTCGCGGACGGCATCCTCAAGGAAAACGAGAACGACGTGCTCAAAAGCTTCCCGCCCGAGAACATCAAGGCCCGCTGGCAGGAGATCCGCGAGATCATCGCCGCGATCCCGCCCGCCGAGGAGCTGGTCGCGCTCTATACGAAGATCGGCGCGAAGCACTCGCTCGAGGAGCTGGAGATCGACCCGGCCGTGAAGGACGAGTTCCTCGACATCTCCTCCGCCATCCGCAACCGTCTCACCCTCGCGCGGATGACCCGTCTGATCAAGTAAGGCGGACAAAAAGCGTCCCCGGATCCTTCGATCCGGGGACGCTTTTTTCATCCGGTCAGCTCGTCCTGTCGAGCCATTCGCGCACCTTCTCGGACGCTACGCCGAGACCCGAGGAGATAAAGGCGGTGAGCTCGTTGTAGTTCAGAGACTTGATGCGTTCATAGTTCTTGACGCCGGGCTTGACGTCGTTGCTGCGGCCTTCGATATAGCCGCATTCATAGCACATAAACGCGCTGTATTTCCGATGGCTGTCAAGCGTCATTTCGCTTCCGCAGCGGGGACATTTCATTTTCGGGACCTCCCATCGAATGTCGGTGATTCTATCCTATCCTTTTTTCGACAAAAATGCAAGAGCAAGAAGAGAGAAACGCGGCCGCGCGCTCTGACGGGAGAGCGGGGCGCCGACGACGGAGCGAACGCCGCTCCCGTCAGAACGGCCAGGTGGGCAGCCAGCGATAGAGCAGCGAGGCGCGCTCGACATCCAGTTCCGCGCCCCAGAGGGCGGGATAGAAGAACACGAAGAGCAGCGCGGCGAGACCCGTGAAGGCGAGGATCAACCCGCGGCGGCGCGGGGCGTTCTCCCGCAGCAAGGCAAAGACATAGCCCAGCGCGAGCACGAGAAAGACCGAGCAGGGGAAATAGTGATACTCGAAGGTGACGCGGCTGACGAAGATCCAGGGCACGAGCTGCGCGAGATAGCCCAGCAGCAGGAACAGCGCCCGGCGGTCGCGCCGCGCGGCCGCGCAGTAAAGGAGCACCGCCAGCGAGAACAGACCGCCCCAGCAGAGCACGGGGTTGACGAAGGCGCCGAAGCTGGCGCGCGCGCTGCCGTTGTAGTCGAGATAGTAGAGGATCGGGCGGACGTCGAAGATCCACTGATACCAGCGCGAGGAATAGGGATGCGTGGCGTTCACTCCGCTGTGGTAGCGGAACATGTAGCGCTGGTTGTCGAGCACGATCCGGAGGTATTCGCGGCTGAAAAACATACCCCGCCCGGGGACGAGCCCGCGGCTGATCCCGTAGGGGAAATAGGAGACATAGTAGATCAGCGCGGGGACGAGCACGAAGAACACGAGGCAGAAGGCGACGTTGCGCCGGAAGGCCCGGCCGATCCTCCCGCCCTCCCGCGCGAAGCGGGAGAGCCAGTGCAGCGCCCAGAGCAGGCCGAGGCCCGCGCCGGCGTAGAGGCAGGTCCATTTGCTCGCCGCGCCGAGACCGAAGCAGAGGCCCGCGAGCGCCAGATCGAGCGGCCGGCCCTCGCTCACGGGCGGGGAGGTGCTCGCCCGGCCCGCCGGGAACAGCCATCGGAAAAGGAAATAGTACATCGCGAGCGTGAAGAACACGCCGTAGGTGTCGATCGTCGCGATGCGCGTCTGGTTGAAGTGCATGAAGTCCGCGGCGAGCAGCAGCGTGCAGCAGACCGGAACGAGCCCGCGGCCGAAGAGACGCCGCGCAAAGGCGTAGACGAGCGGCAGCATCAGCACGCCGAAGAGCGCGCCGGAAAAGCGCCAGCCGAAGGGCGTCATGCCGAAGAGCGAGATGCCGAGGCCGATGATCAGCTTGCCGAGCGGGGGATGGGTGATCTCGTAGGGCCAGACGCCGCGCAGGTGCTCGAGCGCCGTGCGCGCGTGGTAGATCTCGTCGAAATAGCTGGAGTTGAGAAAGGTGGAGCGCTCCGGCACGAGAGACTGCTCGTCGGTGAGCTCGTTCTCGCTGTCCCACGCGAGCGGCGTGCCGAGCGCGTCATAGAGACGGAGCTCCGCGAGCTCGGGGCTCCCCCAGGCCGTGAGACGCAGATAGCGCGCGCGGCCGGAGAGATCGACGCTGTGCCATTTCAGGAGCGCGACATAGTTCTGGTCGAGCGTCGCCGCCTCCCGCCAGTTCTCGCCGTCCTCGGAGAGCGAGAAGGTGAAGCCGCCCGTGCCGAGCACGGAACAGACCATCGCGCGGGAGAGCTCGTGATCGGCGTCGAGCGCGAGCGTGAGCTCCTCCCCCTCGGAAAAAACGCGGGAGGAGGCGGGCGCGGCGCGGTCCCCGAGATGGGAAAAGGCCGCGAAGGCATAGAGCAGCGTCACGAGCAGGACGGCGGCCGATTCCAGCAGCCTGTCCCTTCCGCCCGTCTCCGGAGGGAGCGCCTCCTTCGGCCGACCGGTTTTTCCGCCCGCGGGAGCCGGACGGCGCTGCAGGGGCAGAAGGCAGCTTTGCAGCGGGGGAAGAAAGCAGAAGAAGCCCCCGATCAGCAGCAGGGTCAGGATGGGGAAAAGAGTGGTGATTTTCATATCAGGTCCTCTGTAGGGGAAATCGCACGCCCCGGCGGTTTCACCGGGGCGTGCGGCCGGGAGGGCGGATCAGCGGATGATCTCGTGGAGCTCCTTGACGCTCGGGAGGATGTAGTCGGGCTGCCGCTCAGCGGCCGCGGCCATCTCCGGGCTCGTCTCGCCCGAGAGCACCAGCACGCTGACCGCGCCGGCGTTCTGCGCCACGGCGATATCGGTATAGAGACGGTCGCCCACGCAGCAGATCTTCTCGTTGGGGATGCCGGTCATGGCGGAGATCACGTCCACCATGTTGCGGTTGGGCTTGCCGATATAGGTCGGCTCGCGGCCGGAGGAGGCCGTCAGCAGCGCGCAGATGCTCCCGCAGTCGGGCAGCACCTCGTCGGCGGGCATCGGGCAGACCCAGTCGGGATTCGCGGCGATGAACACCGCGCCGCGGCGCAGGAAGTGACACGCACGCTCGAGCTTTTCATACACAAGCTCGGTATCGAAGCCCTGCACGACCACGTCGACACGGTCGGCCTCCGTGTGGCCGAGCTCGTCGTTGACGAGCCGGATGCCGTAGCTTAAAAGCTCGCGGTGGAAGGCCCGCGTTCCGGCGATGTAGACGCTCGCGCCGGGGTGGTGCTGGTTGAGGTACATGCCGGTGGCCATGCCGGAGGTGAAGACGTTCTCCCGCTCGCAGGGAAAGCCCAGGCGGCGCAGGCGGTGGATATAGTCCTCGCCCGCGCGGGAGGAGTTGTTGGTCAGATAGATGTACCGCTTCCCCATGCGCGGGAAGTCGAACATCAGCTCGCGCGCGCCGTCGTACACCTCGTCGCCGAGATACAGGGTCCCGTCCATGTCAAAGAGGAAGAGCTCGCAGTTTTTCAGTTTGGTGTAGTCCATATTTTTCTCCTGAATTTATAACATAATCGTATCGGGTATACTCAACAGAAAAGTGTGGAGTGTGGAGTGTGGAGTGTGAAGAGTGGAGTTATGGTATCGCTTCGCGATGATTATCATTGCGCCGCAGGCGCTCCGTAACTTCGCTCTCAACTCTTCACTCTAATGCAAGTATGCTGACGAAGACCGATACCGATATTGATTTAATCTTCTCCCCAGAGAAGCGCGCAGCGGACCGCCTTGTCCCAGCCCTTGATG
>CAMVJF010000139.1 GCA_947167725.1 uncultured Clostridia bacterium
GCAATACCTTATGGGACATAGCGCGATCGGAGTCACGCTGGATGTGTACACGCACACGGATTCCGATTTCGCAGAGCAGGCTTTTCGTGAGGTAATGAGCTGCTGAAATCTACACCAGTTTTTACACCAATTTTGAAAAATCTATGTAGAGATACGTAGATTTGCAAAGAGCAGCCCGCAAACATCCATGCGGATTTTGTTGATAATTCCACGGTTTTGTGAATTGCCTTGCAAAATCCGTGAAGCCGAAAAAAGGCGTGCCCGGAAGGGCGGCATGTACTAAGTTGTAACTTTTCAGAGCAATTTCAAAGATTTTTTGTCAAAAGCATCTATAATAAGTAATTTTTTGAAGTAGTTTGGAGGCCGTGTACCAACGGTTTACCAAAAAGCGCTTGACTATGCATTGAGGCCGGTGCCGTAAAAAAGCACCGGCTTTTTTGTTTTTCCTCCACCCTGCTCCCTTGCAACAGAAAGCTGAAGATTGCTTCTCAGTAATAGGTTCTTGAAAGGAGCGTCTTTAATGAATCCCCATCAAAAGAAATTCGTGTCGCAAACGGAAGCTGTTTTCTCTTTCCTGAATGACCGCGGAATTCAGATCCCGTGTGAGCAAGAGCTTTCTGAAAAAGAAGATAGAGAAATGGCATTTAAGAAGAAGGCCTAAAGGCGAATGTTGATCGCATCCTCGGTATAGAAAAGGACGCCGAAATTGAAAAAGATGAACCGACTTCGACTCGTTCTTGAACAAAAAGCGTTTCGCAGAAACGCGCAGCCATTGGAGAAATCCAATGTTCCCAGGGGATTGGGGAAGTGCCCCAACAAGCAAAATGAGCAGTCCGGCGTACAGCCGAATTGCTCATTTTTGCAAAACTTCATGAAGTTTGCCCTGCTTGCTGACGCTCAAGTCCAGTTTGTGTGGTCGTAAGAATTGCCGGCTGAATACGCAAACTACGCTGCCAGATCCGTTGCCGCTCTTGCCATGTAGCTGGCAAGCCTCTCCGCCACATTCTGCTGGAGGTTCCGGAAGAAGAACTGATAATCATAGACGTGGTACGCGCCGTAGGGGAGCCCCGGCACGATCGGGGCGTACTCGGCCGGGTCGACGTCCGTGACCTTCACCGCGCCGCGCTCGGCGTCAATATAGCAGCCGCAGAGGCTTTCCTGCTCACTACGAATCTCACCGTTGTAGTCGGTAAAGCAGGCGCCGAGATTTTCGCTCTTGTCCGCAGCGGTCTCGTCGGTCCGCCAGTTGAGGGGATTGATCCCGAACGCCCGCTGTCCGGCGGGGCTGATGAAGGTCTCCGTGACCTCCGGCGCCTCGCAGTCAAAGCTGATCACAACGCCGAAATCGTCCGCGCCCTGGGCGGGTCGGATCTGCGGGTATTGCGCCGTCAGTTCCTCTGTGCAAGGCCAGCCGATGGCGTAGACCGCCACCAGCTGATCGTAGAGTTCCTCGTCGCCGAAGTACTCCTCCAGCAGCCGGTAGCACATATCCGCGCCTTGGGAAAAGCCCGCCAGGACGATGGGTCTTCCCTCATTTTCATGCTCCAAATACCAAGCAAACGCGGCTGACACGTCGCTGTAGGCAAGCTCCATGTAGGGCTCCCACTCCTCCCGATCCAGGCTGTAGACCTTCATGGCCGCCTGCCGGTAGTAGGGGGCGTACATCCGGGTGCTCTCCTCGTAGATCCCGCGCTCCATGTTCAGCGCGCCGAGGAAGCTGGCCTTGGTGTCCTCATCGTCCATGGACATGTTGAATTCATCGTTCATGTCCACCGTGGGGCAGATCAGGAAGAGATCGGCGTCCTTGTCTTCCCCGATGCCGAAGTAAGCCCAGTTATCCGCGTCGGCATAGTCCAAAGCGTCCTGCGCGGGGGTCTGCGCCGCCGAAAGCTGAATGTCGGCAGGAACGTACTGTTCGGCTGCCTTCGTGATGCCGTCCGGATAGATCTGCGCAAAATCGGTCTTCATCGAGATCGGGATAAAGCCCTTGGCAAGATAGTCGGCGGATTTTGCCTCCCAATCCTGCGTACCCCACTCACGCTCGTTGTCATCGGCGACAATCATATACGCCTGCGCGAGATAGGGGTTCCGCGCATCAATGGCGTAGTTCATCATGCTGGTGTCGCTGCCGCTGTTGCCGAAGGCCAGCACCGGACGCTTGCCGATCTCGCGCTCGACGTAGATCGACTTGTTGCCGTTCAGGTTTTTCTGGATAAAACCGCCGGTCAGAACGAGCTCGTCGCCGTTTTCATACTTGAAGTCCATGTTGGACGGCTCGTCCTCGTGGCCTCTTTGCTTTACCTCAAAATCGGTGCCGATCACATGCTCCGGTTCCACATAGTCCCGGATCGGGGAGTTGGCAAGGATGGCGCGGGTGGTGGTGCGCTCGGTACCGCTGATGACCCAGATCTCAAAACCGTTATCATAGAGATATTTCACAAGCTCCGCCATCGGCAGGTAGAAATTGTCTATGTAGCGCATGTTGTCGAAGCTCGCAGTCTTTTTCTGCCCGAACTCTACCGCATAGTTGTAAAACTCTTCCACGGTCATGCCTGCGTAGGCTTTTGCAAAGTTTCTTGCCAGCGTCTCGTCGGCAAGATACCCGGGCCGGATCGACGCGGCGACCGCTTTCAGCTCATCCGAAACGCGCTCGGGGTGGTCGTAGAGGCAGTATTCGATGAACATCATCGTGTCATAGTAGGTATAGAAGGTCTCGCACGCGAGTGTACCGTCCATATCGAACACAGCGATGCGATCTTCGACGGGGATATAATCTGCTCCGCCCTCTTGCGTGACGGCGCTGACGTAGTCGATCAGACTGTTCTTCGCGCCGGTTCCTTCGTTCCAAAGAGAAAGCGGGTCATTCCCGGCAAGCAGCTCAGCCGCGGCAGCGCTCTTCTTCCAGCCCACGCCGAGCGCATACAGAATACTGACAACCAGCAGCAGGCAGATCGCCGTAACGGCAAGGCCTTTCCATGTTTTCAACTGTTTTTCCATTTCCTTGCTCCTCTTATTTCCTTTGTTCGATCTCTCTGATCGTATTCGCCACGATGCGTTCCGCGTCATACCCCTGTACATCCAGCATTTCGGCCATGATCCGTTCCGTTTCCGGGATACCGAAATAATCCTGCACCAAAGTACGGATATACGCATAGCTGAAATCCGGGACATAGGGGCCTCCTGCCGTGGTCACATACCACAGCTTTCTCGCCCGGCACAGGCCGTGGGGCAGCCCCTCTTCCGTATATTCGGAGACCAGCCCCGTCACATAGATGTTTTCGAGATACAGCTTTAAGATCGCCGGGAAAGACAGATCCCAATAAGGCGCGGCGATCACGATCTCGTCCGCGCGCTGAAACTGTCTCGCCAAGCGAAACATGGGATCGGAATACTCGCGTCTTTCGATCAATTCTGTCCGTCTGTTAAGCCTTTCCTCGGAGAGAGGGTGCAAGTCCTCCTCCGAGAGTTTTACTTCCTCCGACGCACCTCCGAGGCGCTTGAGCAAGGATTTTGCCAGCCGCTCTGTTCTGGATCCCTCTCGCGCACAGACATTCACATATAAGACCATTGCTTGTAGTGTTTATTGCTTGACCATCAAAACGTATTTCGGCTTCTCCGGCAGGTATTTCACGCGAAGCTGCGTGCCTTCCGTGATAAAACGCGGCGGGTTGCCCAGCTTGGCCTCAACGGTCTCTCCGGATTCATTTTTGTACTTGACAAAATACTCGTAATCCGAGGTCCGATTGCCGTCGCTGTCCTGCCCTTCAACTTCCTTGATGCGGGAGAGAACCGCGTCGACTTCGATGCCCTTTTCGTTGATGGCTTTGCTGCGCTTGTAGTTGTAAATGAAGCCGATAATCACTACGAGAACAATGACACCGATGACAACATACAACATTTTATTATCCTCCTTGATTTCAATTCTTTCCTTTTGATCATGGATTTTGGTCAGACTCCGTCATCATCCTGCACCTGCCCAGCAAGGACATACAGATCGTAATAGTCATCGTACAGGCCAAGGCAGGCATCCATTCCAGAGTTGACGCTGAAGGATTTTTCCAGCACCATCTCCCATGAGCCATATTGTTCAAAGAGTTCGTCCGGCAGGGGTCCTTCCTCATGCCCGTATTTCTCAAGATTCCGAGCCTTCATTGCCTCCAGGCCTTCCGGGTCGCCGTTGTAAGCTGCCATGCGGAGTTCATTGCGTAGCGTACTCACTGCGCGGGCAATCTCTTCGATCTCCTTATCCGCTGCACGCATCTTGCCAAGGAGATCATACATTTCTGCAAAGCTGTCATGGTAGGCAAGGCGCTCCTGCCGTCCCGCCTCCACCACCCCCGGGTCAGACCAGTCCATTTCTGCATACTGCTTCAGACTGCCGGTCTCGCTGGGACGAAAGCCATAGACAGCCGTTTCGTCTGCGACGATATCAGCCATGGCGGACGGGTTGAGCTGCGGATCGTGCTCATAAGAGAATGCTTCTGCTTTCTCCTCAGGCACGCTGTTTTCGCTCTCGCCGCTTGGTACCGCGGTGTTGGGAGTAGCCGGAGACGCGATTTCGGGTGTTCGCGCCGCATCAGTCTTCTTATTCCCGCACCCTGCCAACAACACAGCAACAAGAGTAAGGATAAGCAGCCAGGATAGGGCTTTTCTTGTGCAAGTCATTTTCTGTTTTACTCAATCGGCAGGAAGTCCGAAAAGCCGGTGACCTCAAAGACTTCTTTCACCAGTTCGTTGGCGTTCGTGACCTTCATTTTGCCTTTGTTGCGCATGGTCTTGAAGGCAGACAGCAGCACGCGAAGCCCGGCGGAGGAGATGTACTCCAGCTTGCTGAGGTCAATGATCAGATCCGTGACACCGGCTAGGCTGTTCTTCAGTTCTTCCTCCAACTGCGGCGCCGTCGTGGTGTCCAGGCGGCCCTCCAGCGCGACGACCAGGTTCTTCTCGTTCAGATTCTTCTCGATCTTCATTACATGTTCCTCTGATGATTTTCGCGCCTTAAGCTCCCTTGTCAGATCGGTTCCTGATTCGTTTCCGGCTGGAAGAGATCG
>CAMVJF010000140.1 GCA_947167725.1 uncultured Clostridia bacterium
GGGATCTCCTGCGCCAGCTCGTCGGCCTTGGCGATGGCGCCCTTCATGCCCTTGGAGCCCTCGGTGAGCACCAGCTCCGCGCCGTAGGCCTTCATCAGCTGCCGGCGTTCGACGCTCATGGTCTCGGGCATCACGATGATGATGCGGTAGCCGCGGGCCGCCGCGACCGAGGCCAGGCCGATGCCCGTGTTGCCCGAGGTCGGCTCGATGAGCACGGAGCCGCTCTTGAGCAGGCCCTTCGCCTCGGCGTCGTCGATCATGGCCTTGGCGATGCGGTCCTTGACGGAACCGGCGGGATTGAAGTATTCCAGCTTGGCAAGCAGGGTCGCCCCGAGTTTTTCTTCCTTTTCGATATTGCTCAGCTCCAGCAGCGGAGTTTTCCCGATCAGCTGATCGGCGGATGTATAGATATTTGACATGATCGTATCCTCCTGTCCAATTATATGTTATGGATGCGCGCGGTGTCTGCGTACTCGGACAGAAGGGCGACATCGTCCGCCCGGCAGGATCATGGATCTCATCTCCTTATTCGGATGCTCACAATCAATAATAAAAAAGGAGGACCCATACAGGGCCCTCCTCTCGCACGGCATACGGCGGGGAGCGCCTAAATGGGTATGGCAAAGCGCACGCGCCCTTCACAGCGCATGCCGCAGCCCATCATACACTTGCCTCCCGCGATTCTCATTCTGACCTCCGCCGGACGAACATCCTATCAATTTAGTATGTTTATACCACAGGCGCCGCCGCCTGTCAAGTCCCCCTTTACCCGCCGAAGCCCTTGCAGGGGTTTTTGCCGTAGCCGGTCTGCAGCCAGTGCAGGATCTTTTCGATCTTCCAGGCACGCGAGACAAGACCGCGCACCGCGCTGTGGCTGATCGTCAGAAGGAAAAGCCCGGCCATTGAGGGGGAGTTGAAGAAGCGCACTCGCCCCTTGAGAGCGAAAAATTCCTTTTCCAGGTGGTGACACTTGGAGAAGACGCGGTTGAGCTGGGCGTAGACGCCTTCGAAATCGCCGGCGCGCAGCTCCTCGCTGAACGCGGCCCTGCCGTTGTAGCGGACCGTGACGAGGGCGTCGAGGCTCTCCGCGAGCTTTTCACTGCCCAGGCGCGGCGGTGTCCGGTGTTCGAGACGGACCTCCGTCCTGTCACGCCAGCCGAGGATCTCGTGCACGGAATCCGAGCACAGGCCGCTGTCGTCCGGGCGGATCGCGAGGTACTCCTGCTCGGTGCCGTCCCGCAGCCCCTGCGAGAGCAGATACGCGTAGAAGGAGGCGCAGGCGCTGAGGATCTCATAGAGGTGGAGGCACTTGAGCTCCGAGGCGGAGGACACGTGCTCCGGGAGAGCCTCGAGCGCCGTCCCCGCCAGCTTTTTGCCGCAGAGCGCCTCGAGACAGGCAAAGTCGCAGCGCCGGCCCTGACTGCCGCGGCTCCGCTCGTCGATCTTCAAGCTGCGGATCAGCCCCTCCTCGTCGAGCCGCAGGCTCAGAACGATCGGCACCTCGCGGTTGAGCCCGCCAAAGTGATAGACGCTCTTCTGCCAGCCCGTGACCGAGACGCCCTCTTCCGTCCGTTCCACCACCGTTCCGCGATAGCGGACGATCAGGCGGCTCCGGTTGCGGTCGTGCGCGTCAAAGACAAAGCCGTGCTCCTCCCGGACCGCCGCCGGGTCGAGCGCCGCGATCCCATCGAGCTTCACAGGCCGGTCACCTCCCGCACCACACGAACGATGTCCGCCACGGTCTCCAGCTCGCCGAAGCGTTCGTCCGGGATCTTCACGCCGTAAAGCTCCTCGATGCTGACGACCATATCGGCCAGATCGAAGGAACTCATGCCCAGATCGCCCGTCAGACGGGTATCCGCGCGCAGCTCTTCGAGCGGTACGCCGCTCACCTCGTGGAGGATCTCTCGGATTTTATCTTCCATGCTCATGCCCCTTTCAAATCGGATGGGTGGTATAGCGTTTGATCTTCCTCGTCGCTGTCTTTTCGAATTCCGTATCCCGCAGCACGATCTCGCCGATCCGCTTGTAGGGGGCGAGCGTGCGGTTGATCCGGCTGACGAGCGCCCATGCGGCGTCCCTGTCCGGGAGCAGCGTCCGGTCGGGGAAGAGCTCGGCCGTGATCCTGCCGTCCTTCTCATAGACCACCGCGTCCAGGATCCCCTCGGCCTGATAGAGCTTTTCCTCCAGCTCCTCGGGCGAGACGTTCTCTCCGTTCGGGAGGATGATCAGGGTTTTGATCCGCCCCTCGAAAAACAGATTGCCCCGCCGGTCCAGCCGCCCGAGATCGCCCGTGTGGAACCAGCCGCCGCGGAAGCTCTCCGCCGTGGCCTCCGGGTCTTTGTAATAGCCGGGCGAGACGTTCTCGCCCCGGACGCAGATCTCGCGTCCGTCGAGCATGAGCTCGCAGCAGGACAAACAGCGGCCCACGGAGCCGATCACGTTCTCGCCCGGCCGGTTCACGGACACGACGGGAGAGCACTCCGTGATTCCGTAGCCTTGCAGGACCTCGATGCCCAGCGCGTCGAAAAAACGCAGCAGCTCCGCGTCGAGGGCCGCGCCGCCGCAGATGACGGTGCGAAGCCTGCCGCCGAGCAGCGCGTGCAGCTCGCCGAAGAGCCGCGAGCTCCTGTCGAGTCCGATGCGGCGGAGCGCCGCGCTGAGCCGCAGCGAGCGCCGGAGCGCCGCCTCCCGGCCCTGCCTGCGCGCCGTGTTCAGGATCTCCTTGCGCAGGCTCTGCAGGAGCAGCGGGACGGTCACGAGGATCGTGGGCCGCTTCTCGCGCAGGTTTTTCTTGACGGTCCTCACGCTCTCGTTGAGATACAGCGTGCCGCCGCAGTGCAGAGCCCCGGCGACGTAGGTCATCATCTCGAAGGTATGGCTCAGCGGCAGCAGAGACAGACCGACGTCCCGCTCCGTGAGCGGGATCGCCTCCGTGACGGCGCTGACCTGGCTGCCCATGTTGCGGTGCGTCAGCATCACGCAGCGGGGCTTCCCGGTCGTGCCGGAGGTGAAATACATGGCCGCGACGGCGTCCGGCTCCAGCGCGGGCAGATCGTCGCGCTCGGCGCGGCGCAGCGCGTCGAGGAAGGCGTGCAGCTCCATCGTCCGCAGGCCGGAGATCGCGCTGGCAAGCGCCTCCGCGGTCTGTGCACGCCGCGCGTCGTAGAGCAGCACGTCGCAGTCGGCCTGCCGGAGAGCGGCCTCCAGCTCCTCGCGCTGCAACGCGTCGTGCAGCGGCACGATCACACGCCCGGCGGAGAGGACGGCGAAATACGCGGCGAGCCAGACCGTGCTGCTCGGCCCGAGCAGCGCGAAATGACGCGCTCCGCCGAAGCCCTCCAGCACGCCCGCCGCCCGGCGGCACAGCGCATAGAGCTCCGCTCCCGTGACGAAGGGCAGCGCCTCGTCCGCGCACAGAAAAAAGCGCGTGTCCGGCCAGCGGCTCGCCGCGTGGGCGGCCAGCGCGCGCATATCGGCATATCTCAGATCGGCCTTCGTCCCTTCCATTTCAATCACCCATTAAAATAGTAGGTTAGTATTATTTTAATGGATTTCCCCCGCTTGTCAATAGACAATTCCGCGCCGTATGCACAGTGCGTTCGCGGGAAAACGGTTGACGGCGCGGCCCGGGCGATGTATAACATAGTAAACGGATATGTTGATAAACTCGCATCGGAGGTGTACGTATGAATAATCTTTCCGCCGTGATTCGGGCCGTCTGCGTCAGCGAGAAAAAGGGTCTGCAGAAGCATCCGGTCGAGCGCGTCCTTCTCCGCCCGGCGCACGGGATCGAGGGGGACGCCCATGCCGGCAACTGGCACCGGCAGATCAGCCTTCTGGCCAAGGAGAGCGTGGACAGACTGCAGGAGAAGATCGACGTCCCGCTGCTTCCCGGCGCTTTTGCCGAGAATATCCTCTGCGAGGGGCTGACACTCCACACCCTTCCCGTCGGCACGAAGCTCCGCGTCGGCACGGCGCTGTGCGAGGTCACGCAGATCGGCAAGGAGTGTCACGCCGACTGCGCGATCCGGCGCCAGGCGGGGGACTGCGTCATGCCGCGCGAGGGCATTTTCGCCGTCGTCCTCGAGCCGGGCGAGGCCGGGGCGGGGGATCGGGTCACGGTCGAGGAACTGCCCTGAGGAGACGCGCGAAGCCGCAGTGCGGGGAAGAGGCGCGGCAGGACGCGCCTCTTCCCCGGCCGCGGAGACAAAAAAGCCCTTGCCATCGGCGGGGAATTGTGATACATTAGCCTCTGTCAATGGCAAAGACGCGGGAAAATAACGCGAGGAGCGCCACAGAGAGCGGGGGTCACGGGCTGAAAGCCCCCGCGGCGGGTCTCCGGCGTTTGGTTCGCCCGCCGAGCCCCGGCCAATCCCCGGCGTCCGGAACCCGTTACCGTTCCAAACAAGTGCGGCCGCGCTGCGGCCGAAGCACGGGTGGTACCGCGGAAGCTCTGCTTTCGTCCCTGTCGAGGGGACGGAGGCGTTTTTTATTTTCAGAGGGAGAGTTCAAGCATGAAAGAATTGATGCAAAAACTGCGCGAGACGGCGATCCGCTCGATCATGGAGACCGCCGACATGGAGAAGCTGGAGGCGGAGCGCGTCCGCTATCTCGGCAAGAAGGGCGAGCTGACGGCGATCCTGCGCCAGATGGGCTCGCTGAGCGCCGAGGAGCGCCCGGTCATGGGCCAGCTAGCCAACCAGGTCCGCGCCGAGATCGAGAAGGCGCTCGAGGAGCGCCGCGAGGAGCTGTCGAAAAAGCTGCTGGCCCGCAGGCTCGAGAGCGAGACGCTGGACGTGACGCTGCCCGGCCGCCGCGGCGCCCTCGGCCACAAGCACCCGATGTACAACGTTCTTGACCAGATCAAGGACATCTTTGTCGGCATGGGCTTCGAGATCGTCGACGGCCCGGAGGTCGAGCTCGCGGATTATAACTTCACCAAGCTCAACATCGACGAGGCCCACCCCTCGCGGGAGTGGACCGACACCTTCTACTTCACACCCGACAGCAGCATCCTCCTGCGCACGCAGACCTCGCCGA
>CAMVJF010000141.1 GCA_947167725.1 uncultured Clostridia bacterium
GTTCTTCAGCGGGCCTTCCCCTTCTTTCTTCCCGACCACCGCCGCCCAGCCGGAAAGCACGGGCGGATGCTCGAGCCGGACCGTCCGGCGGCCCATTCGTTTTGACATCGTCAACACCTCTCTTTTGAGGATAGTGTTTCCGGGACCGGGAAAAATATGAATGCATGCGGGCCGGCGGTCGCTGTCCGATCAAATCAAAAAACGGGTATGGCCGAAGCCATACCCGTTTTCGATGGTGTTGGGATCCGCGGTCAGATGCGCATGCAGACGTCCCAGGCACGCCACACGACGGTGCGCAGGTTGCCGATGGCAACGCAGTCGCCGACGCGGTGGACGTGAGCGGCCTTCTCGCCGATCGGGGCGGGAACGAAGCCGATGCCGTTGATGACGGCGTCGCACTCCTGCTTGAAGGTGCCGTCCGGCGTCTTGATCATGCAGTAACCGTCGCCGATCTCGGTGATCGTGCTGTGCAGATACACGGGAACCTTGTGGTACTCCATCGCGTCGCGCAGGAAGGAGGTGTTGGCAAGGCAGGTGGCCTGCGCCGCGACGAGGTCGTTGCCGTACTCGACGATGACCGGGTGCTTGCCCGCCAGGACCAGGTCGTAGGCCGCCTCGCAGGAGGACTGGCCGCCGCCGAGGAAGACGATCTTGTCGCCCTCGACCTTCTTCTCGCGGAGCAGCTCGCGGAAGGTGCGGGTCTTCTCAAAGCCCTTGATCTGGGGCATCGTTCTGGGAACGGAGCCGGTGCAGACGATGATCTCGTCAAAGCCGCGCTTGATGGTGCCGAGATCGTTGACCTCGGTGTTGAAGCGGACTTCCACGCCGGCCTTCTTGATCTCGTTCTCGTACCAGCGGAGCAGCTGCTTGTCGTTCTCCTTGAAGGTCATCGCGGAGGCCGTGAGGAACAGGCCGCCGAGCTTGTCTTCCTTCTCGAAGATGACCGGGTTGTGGCCGCGCTTCTTGAGCACGAGCGCGCACTCCATGCCGCCGACGCCGCCGCCGATGATGGCGACCTTCTTCGGGTTCTTGGTCGGGACGATCTTGTAGCGCTTGCGCTGCATCGTGGGCGGGTTCAGCGCGCAGCGGGCGAGGTGCAGGGAGTCGCCCAGGGACTGGATGTTCTCGGTTCCCTCGAACTTGGCGAAGTTGAAGCAGCCGTTGTGGCAGCGGATGCAGGGACGGATCTCGTCCTCGCGGCCTTCCTTGATCTTGGTGACCCAGTTCTCGTCGACCAGGTTCTGACGGGCGATGGCCACGGCGTCCAGACGGCCGGCGGCGATCTCCTCGGCGGCCTTGACCGGATCCATGCGGCCGGCGCAGGCGACGGGGATATCGATGAACTGACGGATGTGCTCGACGTCAGCCAGGTTGCAGTTGTCGGGCATGTACTGTGGCGGATGAGCCCAGTACCAGGCGTCGTAGGTGCCGTTGTCGCAGTTGAGGAAGGCATAGCCGGCATCCTGCAGGATCTTGACGGCCTTCTCGGACTCGGCCATGTCGCGGCCGAACTCGACGAAGTCCTCGCCGGGCATGGCGCCCTTGCGCCAGCCCTTGGTGCAGGAGCGGACGGAGTAACGCAGGGAGACGGGGAAGTCGTCGCCGGCCTGCTTGTGGATCTCCTGAACGATCTCGGTGGCGAAGCGCAGACGGTTCTCCAGAGAGCCGCCGTACTGGTCGGTACGGAAGTTCATGTTCGCGATGGCGAACTGGTCGAGGTTGTAGCCCTCGTGGACGGCGTGGATCTCAACGCCGTCGACACCGGCCTCGCGGAGCTTCTTGGCGGTGGCGCCGAAGTGCCACACCATCTCCTGGATCTCCTCGATGGTGAAGGGACGGGAGGTCAGGCCGTCGGCCCAGCGGTTGGGCGTGGCGGAAGCGGAGGCGCAGGCGTACTGAACGTCGACGACAGGGCTGGCCAGCTTGTTGAGGAGGTCGTTCTTGCCGAGAGCGGCCATCCAGCCGGTGACGGCCATCGAACGGCCGAAGCCGCCGGCGAGCTGAATGAAGAGCTTGCCGCCGGTCTTGTGGTACTCGTCCATGTAGGGCTTGAGCACGCGGTACATCTGGCGGTTGGAGTCGAGCCACTTTCTGCCCATGGTGTCGCGGATGACCTGCATGCCGGGCAGAACCAGGCCGACGCCGTCCTTGGCACGCTGGAGCAGGAAGTCGGCGCCCTCAATGTCAAAGTGAGACGGCTCGAGCCAGCCGAAAATGGTGGTGCCGCCCATGGAGCACTGAACAATGCGGTTGGGAATCTCTACCTCTCCGATTTTGAACGGAGTAAACAGAGCTTCATACTTCTGGTTCATAGTGTATCCCCTTTACAAATTTTAGTTTTCCGGTAGCGGCTTCTTTACGGAAGCAGAGCTCTCACAAAGTCGATCGGCCACATGAGCAGATCGCCGAGAAGACGGACCTTGTCAAGGATCGCAAGGAAAAGATCCTCTCCGAGGATCTCAAACAGCTTTTCCTGAGCAGCGTCGGTCTTGAGCACCTTGGCCAGAAGATAGCCCACACCGCCGAGGCAGGCGATGACAAGCAGCTTCTTTGCTTTCTTCATGAATGTGTTCCCCTCCTGTTGATATTTTGATTTTAGGCATACGCACGGTTAAACCATGATACCTGTATTATATCTATTCCCTCTGCGCGGGTCAACATTTTTTTGCGGATATTTAGATAGATTGGCATAAAGTGTATAAATGGCTCCAAACAAAAACTGTGAGAAGCTCACAAAAATGAGAGCCTCTCACAGGTCGTTTTTCACAAAAAAGTTATGTTAACAATATTATGTTAAGCGATTTTCAGCGATTCCCAAAGCGTGTTGACAAAATCCAGGGTCTCGGGGTCGAGGTTCTGGTAGGCGTATTCGTTGTAGAGCTTGCTGAAATCCTCGATGCCGGGATACAGGATCTCCATGGCCTCCTCGCCCAGCTCCTCGCGGTACTCCTCGTTCTCGTAGACGAGGGCGTTCGGGGAGGCGTAGTAGATATATTCGGCGTTGGCGACGGCCGGCTCCTCGGAGAGCATGTAGTTGATGAAGATCTCCGCAAGCTCCTTGTGCTGGCAGCAGGAGGGGATGCACATCGCGTCGACGAAATAGTTCGTGCGCTCGGGGTAGTAGAAGCGCAGATCCACGCCCTCGGCCTGGGCGTCGAGCATCGTGAAGTAGTCGCCCGCGTAATAGGCGCCGACGGCGGCCTCGCCGCTCTCCATCATGTTGTAGATCTCGTCCATGACGTAGCTCTTGACCAGCGGGGCCTGGGTCTTGAGCTCGGCCAGGGCGCGCTCCCACTCGGCGCGGTCGGTCGTGTTGACGTCGATGCCGAGCTTGTACATCGCGGTGGCAAAGGCGTCGCGGGAGTTGTTGAACTGCACGATGTTGCCCTTGTACTTCTCGTTCCACATCAGATCCCAGCCCCGGGCGTCGGCCTCGTCGACGACGGAGGCGTTATAGATCACGCCCACCACGCCGTAGGTGTAGGGCACGGAGTAGGTGTCCTGGGGGTCGTAGTACAGACCGCGGAAGCTCTCGTCGATATACTCGTAGTTCGGGATGTTGGCGAAGTCCAGCGGCAGGAGCATGTTTTCCTGGGCCAGGCGCGCAATCATATAGTCCGAGGGGATGATCACATCGTAGCTCACGGCGCCGGAGGACAGCTTGGCGTACATGTCCTCGTTGCTGGCGTAGGTCGTGTAGTTGACCTTCACCTTCTGGCCGTAGGTCTCCCTGTACCACTGCTCAAAGGCCTTGATCGTGTTGAGAGAATCCTCCGAGCCGTCGGAGATATACTCGCCCCAGTTGTAGACGTTGAGCGTCAGCGTGTCGGACGAGCCGCAGCCGGAGAGCGCGCAGAGCGCGAGCAGCATCACGGCGGCAAGCAGAACGGAAAGCGTTTTTTTCATTGTCATATCCTCCTTATTCGTCACGCGGCGGGCCGGGTCCTGCGCGCCCTCTTTTTCTCACGCGCCGTGCGGACAGCCTTCGCGGTATCCGAGTCGGTGAGATTGGAGAGCAGCAGCAGGAACAGGATCACGAAGAAGATGATCGTCGCAAGTGCGTACATCTTCGGCGTGACGGTTTTTTTCGTCATGTTGTAGATGCGGATCGGCAGCGTCTGGAAGCCGTTGCCGGAGGTGAAATAGCTGATGACAAAGTCGTCGAGCGAGAGCGTGAATGCCATGATGAGGCCGGTGATGATGCCCGGCATGATCTCGGGCACCTCGACCTTCAGGAAGGCGCGCATCGGCGTGCATCCCAGGTCCATCGCCGCCTCGGGCAGCGCCTTGTCCATCTGCTGGAGCTTGGGCAGCACCTGCAGGATCACATAGGGCAGGCAGAAGGTGATGTGCGCGATGAGCATGGTCACGAAGTTCAGGCTCGTCGCGGCGCCGAACAGGCGTCCGACAAAGACGAACATCAGCATCAGCGAGATGCCGGTGATGATATCCGGGTTGATCATGGGGATGTTCGTCACGGTGTCCATCGCGGCGCGCATGTAGCGGTTTTTGAGCTTGTGGATGCCGACGGCCGCGGCTGTGCCCATGACGGTGGAGATCAGCGCCGCGGAGGCGGCGAGGATCAGGGTGTTGCGCACAGCGCCGAGCGTCTCGGAATCGCGGAAGAGCTCGCGGTACCAGTGGAGGGAAAACTCGGAAAAGACGGCGAGGCTCTTGGAGTCGTTGAAGGAGAACACCAGCAGGATCGCGATCGGCGCGAAGAGGAAAAGCATCACAAGGCCGGTATAGATCTTGGAAGCGGTTTTCATTGTCGTCCCCTCCCCTCTCACACGGCGGCGCGCCTGTTGGCGAAACGCTGCATGAAGGCCATGCCGATGAGCAGGATGACCATGAGGATGAAGGCGATGGCGGCGGCGAAGTGCAGGTTGTTGGCCGCGTACTGGCCCTCGATGGCGTCGCCGATCAGGTAAAACTTGCCGTTGCCGAGCTTCTGGGAGATGTAGAAGGTGGAGATGGAGGGGATCAGCACCATGTTGACCCCGGAGATCACGCCCGGCAGGCTCAGCGGCCAGATCACGCG
>CAMVJF010000142.1 GCA_947167725.1 uncultured Clostridia bacterium
ATGTCAATCCTCCTTCTCGGCGCTCACGCAGGCGGGATAGTCCCGCGCGAGCAGTTCAAAGCCGATCCAAATCGTGTCCAGCAGCCTCCGGCAGGCCTTGCGCGAGCCGGAGAGCGGCTCGCAGGCGATGCGCAGCGCGCCGGAAGAAGAGACGACGCGCGGGAAAAAGCGGTCCCCCTCGTCCCGCAGCGCCTCCGCCGCCGTGAAGGCCAGCGCCGAGGCCGCCGCGCAGACCAGGTCCTCTCCCTTCGGCGCGCTCCCCGCGTGGCCGCGGAGCTCCAGCGTCATGCTCCGGCGGCCGTAGCGCGCGCGGATCATCGCCGTGCCTCCGGCTGGCTGGCCGCGCGTGCGCGCTCCCGGACGGCGCGGATCTGCGCCCTTTCGAGAGGCTCGCCGCCTCGCAGCTTCACGCTGGCGGCCGCGGCGCGGCGCGGTGCGGCCTCGCTCTGCGCGCTCGCGGCAAGCCCCTCGGCGAGCTGCGGCTCGTACTTGGCCGCCAGCGTGATCGCCAGCTCCCGGAAGGCCAGCAGCTTTTCCTGCTCCGCGCCCTGCGCGCGCAGCTTTTCCATGAGCACCTCCTTGCCGTCGAAGTCCATCATGTCGAGGCACAGCAGCGCCTGCGAGGCGCGGCCGGGGTCGAAAAAGCCGAGGTTGTAGAACTGCAGCGCCAGCTCGTTTTGGCTGATCTTGGTATAGGGATTGACCTTTTGCGCCTTGATCTCGATATCGAACACCGGCAGCCGCGTCGAGAAGCTCTCCGCGCCGATCGCGTTCTGCTCCTGCGGTCCCAGCCCCGCGTTGGAGAAGGAGATGAACTCCGCTGCGCCGCTCGTCCCGATGATGCGGAAGCGGCGGGGGAGCGTGTAGAACTGCCGGATCAGCGCGATGACGAGCTCGACCGCGGCGGCGAAGGCGCGATACGAGGCGCGCGTACTGTCGCGGCTGCCCTTGCCGCTGGCCTCCTGCAGCGCCGCGATGGCCGAGGCGGCGGTCACGCCCTGGGCGAGATTGCCGGTGGCCGTCTCGGTATTGCCGGAGGTCTCGCGCAGCTCGCGGATGCGCTCGCGCTGATATTCGATGTAGTTGCCCGACAGCGGCCGGAAGTCGATGATCTTCAGCGCGTCGTCGCCCAGATTCCCGTCCACGGAGACGAGCGGCTTTGAGAGATCGAGCAGCTCGGCCTCGTTTACGCCCGCGTCCTGGCGCTTGAAGTAGCGCGGCGTCGCGCCGACCATCGTGTTGCGGATGAAGGCCGAGTCCATCAGGTCGATCGCGGTCTGCGGATTCTTGCACAGATCAACGAAGCCGTAGCCGCAGGGGCTGCCCTCGACCGGAAACAGCGGGTCGAACACGAAGGGATAGAGCCCGTGGTCATAGAGCGGCGCGCCCTCGTTTTCCGAGGAATAGAGCAGCGTGTCGCCCACGAACTTGACGTAGTGCAGCACCTGCCGCGGCCCCTCCCACTGCTTGTAGTAGCAGTCGATGACCGTGCTCTTGCCGTCGGTGGGGACGGCGTCGTCATAGAGAAAGCGCGTCGCCGAGAAGGCGCCGGGCCGCAGCGCGCCCCTCAGGACGGGCCAGCGCGCCTCGAGCACGTCATTGTCCTCGAGGGCGGTGTGGAAGAAATAGCGGCTGTCCTGGATATCCTTCACGCCCGGCTCCCAGAAGAGATTGAGCAGATCGACCGCGCAGATCGAGATATCACCGAGCCCGCCGAGCTTCGAGGCGTCCCAGACGATCTTGTACACGCCGGTGCCGGTCTTGAGCTTCGACCACAGCGCGTCGGAGTACACGTCCTCAAAGCGGTTCTGCGCCATCACGACCGGCACGACGGCGGTGAGCATTTCGGCCTCATGCTCGTCGTCGGGCTCGCGCGGCAGGATCAACGGCTCGGGGTAGGCGTCCATCGCGTCGGCGTGCTTGGAGACGATGACGTTGTGCAGCCATCCGCTCTTGGAGCGGAAGCCGCCGTCGCCGCGCGGCCCGCCCGTCTCCTCGGCGCCGTTGCGCAGCTTCCACCAGTTCTCCGCGGCGACGACGCGCCGCTCGAGATTGCCCTTCCCGGCCTTGTAGCGCTGCAGGATGCCTGTGAGCTCCTGCAGCCGCGCGCTGTCCACGCGCGGCGCGGTTGTTTGTTCATCCATGGTTTCGTCCTCCTGTTTTGATCTGATCCAGCGGATCGAAAAAGATCTCCGGCGTCTTCTCGGCGCGCGACGCGCGGATTGGGCGCGACATGCAGAAATAGCGCGCTTCGTCGGCCGCGTGGTCCTCCAGCGAGCTGTCGAGGTCCTCGGGGATGTGCGGGTCGTACGTCATCAGCGGGATCGTGCGGATGAAGTCGCGGCAGTTTGAGAACACATACATCCCCGGATAGCCGTTTTCATCGAACTGCATGCGGTAGTGCAGCTGCATCCATCCGGCGATGCGCCGGTTGTCCCCGGGCGTGAAGGCCAGACCGCAACGCGCCGCCGTCTCGGCGATGCTCTCCCCGCGCGAGGCGTCCCAGATCGCGGGATCGGCTACGCCCGAGATGCTCTTGCCCCGGAGCCAGGGATGCTCGCGCTCGAGGCGTGCGATCTCGCGGAACTGTCTTTCCGGCGCCCACTTCAGCCCCTCGTTGGGCTCGCCCGTGCAGCCGTAGAGCTCGAGCGCGCGGTAGATCACGCCGTCGAAGTCCACGGCCCACCATGCGCAGGAGAAGGGCTTGCCGTAGCCGAAGTCGTAGCTGCGGCAGATGCGCCAGGAGGCGGCCGCGCCGCGGGAGAGGTCGATCGGCTCGATCACGTGCGTCCAGCGTCCCTGCCGCCGCAGCTCCTCCTCACCGAGCGTGCAGCCTGCCGCTCTTGCCGCCGCGAGATCCGGCGAGACACGGAACTCCTCGAAGAACTGTCCCTGGAAGATATCCCAGCTCCCGTTGAGCCAGGCCTCCCGCAGCTTGGGCGGCAGCGCCTCGAGACGGCGCAGATAGTCCGGGTCGGCGCGCATGAGCGCGGCGTTGTCCGTGACGCGGGAGGGGATGAAAACGTAGTCCTCGGCTCGCTCGCCGGGCCGGAAGCGCCGATCGATGAACAGCCGCTTGACCCAGCCGTGGCCGACGCCGCCGGGATTGCAGGTGCAGTAGATCCGCTTGGGAAAGCCGTTGACGCCGCGAACACAGGCGCGCAGCCTGTCCATGCGCTCCTCCGGCTGCTGCGTGGCTTCGTCGACGAACAGCACGTCCACCTCCGTGCCCTGGAAGCGGTCGGCGTCCCGGTCCGTGCCGCAGTAGCGGAACAGGATGCGGCTGCCGTTGGGGAAGAGCAGCTCCTTGCGTGTGTCGTGGTAGCGCGCGAGGGCCCCGGAGCCGCCGCAGCGCAGCAGCTCGCAGAGCGGCAGGATGTGATTGGCGCGGAGCTCCCCGTAGCTCCGGCGGAGGATCATCACCTTGATGCCGGGATACTTCTCGCACAGCAGCACCGCCTTGACGCGAACGGCCCAGCTTTTCCCGCCGCCGCGCGCCCCGCCGAAGGCGACGAAGCGGTGCTCCTCGGCGAGGAAGCGGCGCTGCGTCGCGGAGGGCGGCGGGATCGTGAGCCTCACCGGGCCGCCTCCTCCGCCTCGGCGGAAAAGGCGATCTCGAGACGCCCGTCCGCCGCCTCGCTCTTTTCCTCCAGCGCCCGGACGCGCGCTGCCTGCTCGCGCTCGTCGAGCGCGGAGCGGAGCATCTTGATCTCCTTGGCGCTCTTGACGGCGCGCATCAGCTCGCCGAGCTCGCGCGCGTTGATGTCCTCGGCGCTGTCGATCAGCGCCTCGGCCCGCCGCACCAGCTTGTCCGTCAGCCGGAAGATCGCCTCTCCGTCGCCGTCCCCGGCCGAGAGACGGTATTCCTTCCGCAGCCGCGTCCAGCCCCCGCGCCGCGCGTGGTCGCGCAGCGTGGAGTCGGGGACGCCGCGGAGCCGCGCGAGCGAACGCATGCTCATCTCGCTTTCAATGTACTCCGCGGCGATCGCGGCCCAGTCCGTCTTTCCCTTCACAGAGCTCCCTCGTCTTCCCCCGCGGCCGTCTCCCCGCGCCGCGTCGTTGTGTGTCCCGGCCGCGCTATTTCAATATCCATACGTCCCATTATTGGGACGAGCGGCGCAAAAAAGGAACCATAGTCCCCGCAAGGGGACGACGGATCAAATATCGTTTCATTTTTGGGACAACGATAGCATACCACAATTTCCCGCTTCTGTCAACCCAAAAATGAGACAAATTTTTAATCTTGCGAAGTACTATTGCATTTTTGGGACAGATGTGGTAGAATGGCCCCGGTGATGGATATGAACGAGATCGCAAAACGCCTGTATGACGCGATCACGGCGAAGAAGCTCAGCTACGGCGAGCTTGCCGCCCTCACCGGCATCCCCAAGTCTGCGATCCAGCGCTATGCGACGGGGACGACAGAGAAGGTCCCGATGGACCGGCTCGTGCGTCTGGCCGCGGCGCTGGGCGTTTCCGTCTCGGCGCTCAGCGCCGCGGCGGAGGAGGACCCGCCCCGTGCGGGACAGAGCGAGGAGCTGCCGGAGATCACGATGATCGCGCGCGCGGGCAAGAAAATGTCGCCGGAGCGGCGTCGGGACATGCTGCGCCTGTTGAAGATCGCCTTTCCGGAGGAGTTCCGCGATGCTGACGGCGCGTGAACGCGCGGCCGTCGCGGTCGTGAACGAGCTGCTGTGCCGCTGCGTCTGCCGCGTGCCGGTGGATATCTTTGCGCTCTGCGCGCGCTGCGGCGTGCGCCTCGTGCCGCTCAGCGAGCTGGAGCGCGAGGGGATGTCCGCCGACGAGGTTTTCGCGGTCTGGGGCAACCCGGACGGCGTGGCGATGTCGAGCGCGCGCCGCTGGACGATCGCCTACAACGACCGCGCGGCGGAGAGGCGCATCCGCTTCACGCTCGCGGAGGAGCTGATGCATCTCCTGCTCGGCCACACGGAGGATGCGCGCTTCGCCCTCGGCGTCCAGAGCTACGACGGGGAGACCTACCGGCGCTACGAGTCC
>CAMVJF010000143.1 GCA_947167725.1 uncultured Clostridia bacterium
GGGGCAGCTTTGACACGCTTGTCATCACCGGCCCGAACACCGGCGGCAAGACCGTCTCGCTCAAGACGATCGGCCTGCTCGCCGCGATGCACCAGTGCGGCCTTCATATCCCGGCCGCGGACGGCAGCGTCCTGCCGGTTTACAGCCATATCCTCGCGGATATCGGCGACGAGCAGAGCATCGAACAGAGCCTCTCGACCTTCTCCGCCCACATGACAAACATCGTGAGCATCCTCGCGGAGTGCGACGAGCGTTCGCTCCTGCTTTTCGACGAGCTCGGTGCGGGGACCGACCCGACCGAGGGCGCAGCGCTCGCGATCGCCATCATCGAGTACGCCCGGCAGAAGGGCGCGCTCATCGCCGCCACGACCCACTATGCCGAGCTGAAGGTCTATGCGACCAACGAGCCCGGCGTACAGAACGCCTCCTGCGAATTCGACGTAGAGACCCTGCAGCCGACCTACCGCCTGCTGGTCGGCATCCCCGGCAAGTCCAACGCCTTCGCGATCTCCCGCCGTCTTGGCCTGGGCGAGGACATCATCGACGACGCCCGCCGCCGCGTCGGGACCGAGAGCGCGAGCTTTGAGGCGACGATCGAGAAGCTCGAGCAGACGCGTCTGCTCCTGGAGAAGGACCGGAACGAGGCCGCGATCAAGCTGCGCCAGGCGGAGGAGAACGCCAAAAAGGCCGCCTTCCTCAAGGCGGAGCTCGAGGTCCGGCTTGAGAAGGCCGAGATCAAGGCGAAGCGCGAGGCCGAGCGTATCCTCGCCGACGCGCGCCGCGCGGCCGAGGAGGCCTTTGAGGAGCTCGACGAGATGCGCAGCGCCGTCAACGAGGAGAGCGACGCGAACGCGCTCAACGCCGCGCGCAGCGAGCTTCGCCGGAAGCTCAACGAGGCGTCGGACGCCGTGCGCGAAACGCCGGGTGCCCCCGTCGAGGAGAAAAAGTCCTCGCGCCCGCTTGTTCAGGGCGACGTCGTTCAAATCCGCTCTTTGGGCGTAAAGGCCGAGGTCATCTCCATCGCGCCGGACCGCAGTCTGACGCTGCGCGCCGGGATCATGACGCTCACGGCGAAGGAGGACGAGGTGCTGCTGCTCGAGGGGGAGAAGCCGAAGAGCAAGCCCTCCGCATCCACGGGCACGGCGTTGCGTTCCGCTACGATCTCCCCGGAGATCGACCTGCGCGGGATGGAGGCCATGGAGGCCGTCCTCGCGGCGGAGCGATACCTTGACAACGCGGTCATGTCAAAGCTCTCCTCGGTCCGCATCATTCACGGAAAGGGCACGGGCGCGCTGCGCACCGCGATCCAGCAGATGCTCAAAAAGAACAAGGCCGTCAAGTCTTTCCGCCTCGGCCGATACGGAGAAGGGGAAAGCGGCGTGACTGTTGTCGAACTGAAATAAAAAACCCGGCCGAGCGCGCCGAGGAATGTGTAAAACTCCGAAACGGTCAAAATCAGTTGACGATTTGACATTTCTTTGCTAAATTATGAGTGTACGGAAGTACATCTTGTATAATGTTAAGGAGTGGCTAGAATGATAACCAAAGAGGTAGTTATTAATAATCAGGTCGGCCTTCATGCCAGACCGGCTACTTTCTTTATCCAGAAGGCGAACGAGTTCAAGAGCAGCATTTGGGTCGAGAAAGAAGAGAGACGCGTCAACGCCAAGAGTCTTCTCGGTGTGCTTTCCCTCGGCATTGTCAAGGGTACTGCGGTCACCCTTATCGCTGACGGCACGGACGAGAACGAGGCGATCGCCACGCTTTCCGAGCTGATCGATTCCGACTTCTCCGAGTGAGAAGCAGCAATTAAGAATGATTCAAGGGCGTGCTCCTGCACGCCCTGTTTTACTGTTCCGCCCCGCGAGCGGGGGCATGGGTGAGTTTTATGAGCAAAGAAAACAGAGCCATACTGGAAATGCTGCTGTGCGCCGCGCTGTGGAGCATCGCCGGGATCTTCATCAAGCTGATCCCATGGAACGGCTTCGCGGTGGCGAGCCTGAGGAGCCTCGTAGCCGGCGCGGTGATTGCGCTGTACATGGCCGCGAAGCGTATGCGCGTGAGCTTCAACCGCCGGACGATCCTCGCCGGCGTGCTGGAGGGCTGCGTCTATCTGTGCTTCGTCTGCGCCAACAAGCTGACGACGGCGGCGAACGCCATCGTGCTGCAGTTCTGCTCGCCGGTATTCATTGTCGTTTTCTCGGCTCTGTTTCTGAAGGAAAAGATCAAAAAAAGCGATATCACAGTGGTGCTCTTCACGCTCGCCGGGATCGCGCTATTCTTCCTCGACCGGCTCGAGAGCGGCTATATCCTGGGCAATCTGGTCGCGATCCTGGCCGGCATGGTCATGGCGGGCATGTTTATGACGATCGGCAAGCTTCAGGGGGCGGAGCGCTTCAGCGCCGTGCTCATCGGCCAGCTGTTTGCCTTCCTTGTCGGCCTGCCGTTCTGCTTCACGCAGCGGCTCGAGTTTTCCGCCGTGCCGCTCCTCAGCATCCTCGTCCTGGGCGTTTTCCAGCTCGGCATCTCCTACATCCTCTACGCGAAGTCGGCGGAGTACTGTCCGCCGCTGGCCTGCTGCCTGCTCGGCGCGCTCGAGCCGCTGCTCAACCCCGTGTGGGTGTTTCTCTTCGACGGCGAGCGTCCCGGCCCCTTCGCGCTGATCGGCGCCGTGATCGTGATCGGCGCGATCACGATCTGGTGTATTTTTGAAGCGAAAGCAAAGGAAAAAACGCATGCTTGACACGCTGCTGGAAAAAGCGAATAATCTGCCTCTGCTGCCGGGCGTGTATCTCATGCTCGACGAGCATGGCGAGGTCATTTACGTCGGCAAGGCGAAGAAGCTGAAAAACCGCGTCACGAGCTATTTCCGCGGCGAGCACCTGCCAAAGGTGGCCGCGATGGTGGAGAAGGTACGGGATTTCAACGTCATCGTCGCCTCAAGCGAATTCGAGGCGCTGGTGCTGGAGAACTCCCTGATCAAGCGGCACAAGCCCCGCTACAACATCCTGCTCAAGGATGACAAGGGCTATCCCTTTATCCGCATCGACGTGAAAAGCGAGTACCCGACGATGAGCGTATCGCGCGTCTCATCCAAGGATGGAGCCGCTTATTTCGGCCCCTTCGGCGGCCGCTACCGGACGCGGGAGATCATCGATGTGATCCGGAACGCCCTGCAGCTGCCGGACTGCGGCAGGCGCTTCCCGCGGGATATCGGCCGGGAGCGTCCCTGCCTGAAATACCAGATGGGGAGCTGCGCGGGCTGGTGCCTTCCCGGACGTGAAAGCGAGGATTACCGCGCGCGCATCGCGCAGGCGGAGCTGATCCTGCAGGGCAAGAGCGACGAGCTCATCGCCCAGCTGCGCGAGAGCATGGAGAACGCCGCGGAGGAGCTTCGCTTCGAACAGGCGGCCGCGCTGCGCGACCGGATTCGCGCGATCGAGGGACTCGAAAACCGCCAGCGCGTGATCTCAACCGCCTTTTCCGACACGGATGCCATCGGCTTCTGCCGCGGCGCGAAGAGCTGCTTCACCGTGCTGCATTTCAAGAACGGCGACATGATCGGGAAAGAGACGGAGATGTTCGACGAGCCGATCGAGGACGACGCCGAGGCGATCTCCGAGCTCCTGCGTCACTATTACGCCGCGCGCGGCGCGGTGCCGAGGAACATCCTGCTGCCGCTCGAGTGCGACGACCGCGAGGAGCTCGAGACCTTCCTCTGCGAGAGCAGCGGGCGCAGGACCGCGATCGAGGTACCGAAGCGCGGCGAGCGGCTGCGCCTTATCGAGAGCGCGGCGCTCAACGCCCGCGAGGAGATCCTGCGCCGCACGACCCAGGAGCAGCGCCGCAGCAAGACTCTCCAGTGGCTGCAGAAGGCGCTGGAGCTCGAGGTCTACCCCCGCCGGATCGAGGCTTTCGATATCTCCAATCTGGGCAGCACCGGCATCGTCGCGGCGATGACCGTGCATGTGGACGGCAAGCCCTTAAAAAAAGCCTATCGCAAGTTCCGCATCCGCGAGCTTGACGGCCCGGACGACTACGCGAGCATGTATCAGGCCGTCTCCCGCAGACTCCGGCGCTATATGGAGGGCGACGAAAAGTTCGCGCCTCTGCCGGACCTGCTTCTGATCGACGGGGGAGCGGAGCACGCCGCCACGGCCAGACGCGCCGCGGAGGAGCTCGGCATCACCCTGCCGATCTTCGGCATGGTCAAGGACGATCGTCACCGCACGCGCGCCCTCGTCACGCCCGAGGGCCGGGAGATCGGCATTTCCGGCAACCAGGCGGTCTTCGCTCTGGTCGGCAATATCCAGGAGGAGACGCACCGCAGCGCGATCGAGTATCAGCGCTCGCTGCGCGGCGAGGCCTACGGCTCGACGCTCGAGAAGATCCCCGGCGTGGGACCGAAGCGCCGCGCCGAGCTGATCTCGCATTTCAAATCCCTCCGGGAGATCCGCGCCGCCTCCCTCGAGGAGCTGCGCGCCGTCGTGCCGAAAAACACGGCGCAGGCAGTCTATACGTTTTTCAGCCAGCAACAGGAAGAGAAGGATCCGTAAATGAGAGTCATTACCGGAAGCGCAAGGGGCAGACGCCTCAAAACGCCCGCCAACGAGGAGATCCGGCCGACCACCGACAATGTCAAGGAGGCCGTCTTCAACATCCTGCAGTTTGATATCGAGGGACGCCGCGTGCTCGATCTCTTTGCGGGGACGGGCCAGCTCGGCATCGAGTGCCTCAGCCGCGGCGCGGCGAGCGCGGTGTTCATCGACCGCGACCGCGCGGCCGTGCAGCTCGTGAAGGATAATCTGAAAAGCTGCGGCCTCAGCGGCACCGTGCTCTGCGCCGACTCGCTGTCGTATCTGCGAAGCTGCGGGCAGTTTGATCTCATTTTCATTGACCCGCCGTACGATTCCGGCCTCTATGACGAGGTTTTGCGCACGATTAATCAGGTTGACATATTATCCGAAGGTGGTATAATAATCGTCGAGGCGCGTCGAGACACGCCGCTGCCGG
>CAMVJF010000144.1 GCA_947167725.1 uncultured Clostridia bacterium
CTGCCGAACTGCCCCGCCGGCGCGATCAGCTTTGAAGAGCGGGAGGCCCCGGCCTATGACGAGGCGGCCGTGAAGGCGGCCCAAAAGAAGAAAGCCGCGGAGAAGCAGCTGCGCGAGATGCGGGCCAAGGGCGGCTGCCCCGGCTCTCGGATGGCGGAGCTGCACAGGGAAGAGACGCCGGAGCGGGAGGCCGCGCCGGTCAGCGCTCGCCCCGTCTCACGCCTGAATCAGTGGCCCTGCCAGCTCAAGCTCCTGCCGACGCAGGCGCCCTTCTTCGACGGCGCGAAGCTGCTGATCGCGGCGGACTGCACGGCCTACGCCTATGCCAACCTGCACGAGGATTTCATGAAGGGCAGGATCACCGTGATCGGCTGCCCGAAGCTGGACGCGGTGGATTATTCCGAGAAGCTGACGGCGATCATCCGCGACAACGACGTCAGGAGCGTGACCATCCTGCGCATGGACGTGCCCTGCTGCGGCGGCCTGCAGAGAGCGGCGGAAACGGCCCTAAAGAACAGCGGCAAATTCATCCCCTGGCAGGTCGTCACGATCTCCCGCGACGGCAGGATTTTGGATTAACGGACGCCGCCAAGCAAATCGTCACCTGAGCATCGCAGGATAGAAGGAAGCGACAGAGTATGAGCACACTGCATCGTTATCAGGACAAAAAGCTGCGGATCACGACGGAGGACGGGGCCGTGTTCACGGGGATCGCGGAGGTCTTTTCCTCCGGCTACGGCCTTCATGAGTTCGACCGTGAGGAAGAGGGGATCGAGCTGGGCGACGTGATCCTGTTCAAATCGGATATTCGGAGCATCGAGGAGCTCTCGGAGACTGCCTCCGATACCGCAGACCCGCGCCGATTCGACAACATGATGGGCGCGCTGCTGGAGGGCCCTTATTGGATCGTGGACATCCTGCCAGAGCAGGTGAGCGCGGACGCCGCCGGGCAGTACTTTGCCGTGGAGCGCTATTTCCTCCGGCCGGAGCGGATCGTCCCCCTGCGCCGCAAATACGCGGAGCTCCTTCTGCGGCTGAACTGCTATTGCGACATGGCGGTGTCCTTCGATGCCTGCGCGTCCTGGGAGACGAATCCGGACCCGGAGACCTTCGCGGCGCGCGTGGCCGCCCTCTCCGGAAACGAATTCCTCCGGGCCGTGTTCGCGGAGCAGAATGTAATGATCGATTACGACCACAACGACAGCTATCTGACGGTATACGATCCGGATTGGGCGCTGCTGGACAAGCTCCGGGCGCTCGCCGCCGCGGAGGGGCTTTTCGTATGGAAAGCGCCGCGGGAAGGATAAAGCAAGCTTGAGCCGATCGAACCCGGACGGAGGACCCGCGGCCTTGACAGGACGGGTTTTGATCGGCTATAGTATCCACGATCATACGAGAAAAGGAGGTTTGCCGCATGGAAAAGTTTATCCCGTATGAAAAGCTCTCGAAAAAGAAAAAGCGGGAGCTGAATGAGAGCAGGCGGACGCGCTGGACCATCAGCCCGGTGACGCGCAGACCTGAGAACCCGAAAGCCTATAACAGAAAGAAAGCACAGAAACGGATGGATGATCCCGCTTCTGTGCTTTCGCTTTTCTATATAATTGTGGTTCCCCGCCTTTGCCGGGGGAGGGGAAAGCGGGCCGAAAAATGAACATATGCAAAATCATTTCGGGGCCTTCGCCGACCCGTTTTCGGAGCGTTTTGACCCCTCATTTTACCCCCGACTGATTGGATCTAAAAAAACAGTGGCCAGACTGATTCGGAAAAGTTCATAAAAACGTACAAAATAGAAATAAAACGCCATAAAAAGTATCGAAAAGTTCCAAAAATGTATTCGAAGCCTTCTTCCCCTCCCGGAGATTGTCATAAAGAGCTGTGTTTCAAAGCGATTTTTATTTGTCCAGTTGTTTTCTTTATGATATAACTGGGATGTAGTATCGACAGAATGCGGCCGCTGCCGCCGCGGTATGAAAAGCCGGTCATGAGGAGGATACAACGATGGACAACTGGTACACATCCAAGAAAGAGAGGACATTCTACGGGCTCTATTTTCTGGGGCAGAACGCGGTCTACACCTTCACCTACATGTTTCTTGCGACTTATCTGCTGCTCTGCGGGCTGGACGCGGTCGCCACGGCGGGCGTTTTGCTGCTGGTAAAGGTCTGGGACGCCGTTAATGACTGCCTGTTCGGAGGCCTCATTGACAAATTCCATTTCAAAAAGGGAAGATTCCTCCCCTGGCTAAAGATCTCACTGCCGCTGATCCTGCTGACGACTGCCCTGCTCTTCCACATCCCTCAGCGTCTCGGCCTGGATCAGAAGCTGGTTTTCTTTGCCGTCGCCTACGTCCTGTGGGACACGGCCTACACGATCTGCGACGTGCCGGTTTTCGGTCTAGTCACGACCATGTCGGACATCCAGGACGAGCGCACCTCGCTGATGACGACAGGCCGCATTTGGGCCAACATCGGCGTACTGATCGCGCTGATGGCCGGCTACGTCCTGCCCAGCGAGGCGGTCGGCATGTCCTTCTCCAACGCCGCGATCCTCATCTGCGTCGTCGCGCTCGGGACGATGCTCTGGCTCTGCTTCCGCACGCAGGAGCATGTGCTGACGGAGGAGCGCACGGAGGAATACACGCTGCGCAGCATGTTCACCTACCTCTTCCACAACAAGTATCTGTTCATTTATTACGGCGGCCAGCTCCTTTTCCAGGGCCTCAACACGGCGACCACCGTGCTGCAGTTCACTTGCTTCTATCTGTTCAAGAATTCCCTGATTGCCACGATCATCGCGGCGCTGGCCTTCGTGCCCTCGGTGATCGTTGCCTTCTTTATGCCGAGAGTTCTGAAGAAGTGGGATAAATTCCGCGTCTTTTATCTCAGCGCCGCCGCATATGCCGCCCTTTCCGTCGTGATCTGGCTCGTCGGCCCGCGGCTCATCCCGCAGCTCGTGCTGCTGACCCTGCGCGGCTTCGTCTTCGGCGCGCTTACGGTGCTCGAGTTCATGTTCACGCCGGACTGCGCCGAGTACGGCCAGTACACCACCGGTATTGAGGCAAAGGGTATCACCTTTGCCATCCAGACGTTCACGATGAAGCTCGTGAGCGCGCTTTCCTCCGTCATCGCGATGGCGATCCTCGGACTCTTTGGCTGGAACAGCGTCGCGGCCGAGAGCTTTGCGGAGCTCGCCGCGCTCAACGTCGCGCAGAGCGACACGGCGCTCAAGGCGCTCTGGGCGGTCTTCGCCCTGATTCCCGCGCTCGGTGCGGTGCTGGCGGTGCTCACCTGGCGCAGGTATGACCTCAAAACGAGCGATGTCGAGCTGATGGCAAAGTACAACAACGGGGAGATCGACCGGGAGAACTGCGACGCCGCACTGTCTCACCCGTATCCCGGCGCCGCGAAATAACGAATGACGCGACCTCCCATACTCCGATAGAACAGCTCCCGCGTGATCAAAGCGATCGCGCGGGAGCTGTCGTTTCTCCGCGTGTCGGGCCGTTTTGCCCGACGAGATTATTTTTTCAGAAAACTGATGAATGCCACAGTCACAAGACCGCAGTCGATGATCGCCGCTGCGATCAGCACGGCCAGCGCGCCGCCCGAAATAACAGCCATATCCAGTCCTCCTTCAGATCCAGCCCAGGCAGGCGCAGAGCACGATGAGCAGCGCGTCGAAGCCCAGAATCCCGCCGACGATCGCGGCGGACTGTTTGACGGTGGGCCTGTCGTGGACATAGAAAGCGGTGGCAAAAAAGGGCAGATAGCCGATCAGCCACAGGATCCACGGGCAGCTCCGCTGCCAGAAGGCCCACTCCCATGTGAGGATGCCGCAGTAGTTGAGGAAGCATTCGATGATCACCGCGAGAGTCGTGAGTATGACGCACAGGACGATGCGGTTGTTGATCCCGAGGATCTTTTTCTTCGGGTCCTCCGGAAGCATCAGACACACAGTGACGCCCATGATCAGAAACATAAAGGAGATCTCGATGTTGTATCCGATCATCAGCAGCCAGGCCGTGTCGCCCACGCCGACCGGCGTACCCCAGACGGGCGCATACCCGCTGATAAAACAGATCATGGAGTTCCAGATCTCGTTGAAGATATCGACGCCCCAGAGCGCGAAGGCGCCGAGCACGACCTTGTAGTTCTTTTCGTGGAGCTGCTTGGTGACGATGTACATCGTGATGAGCAGCAGCGGCACGGCGTACCAGTGCATGGTTTTCTGCGGATCGCGCAGGATCTCGAGCGCGGTCTGCGTGTATTCGGAAAAGCCGTCCATATCCATTCCTCCTTTTGCCTGCTTTTCCCGGAGCTCCGCACGGCGGCGCAGCCCGCTCATGTCACGATTCTATCGGAAAGCGCGCGCAAAAGCAAGAAAAAACCTCGATTCGGCTGGGTTTTCAGACTTTCCCCGAAATCCTGCCGTTTTCCGGCGCAGACGGAGAGAAGGAGGCGGACGCATTTACAAGCGGGGGAGAATATGCTATGATGATCCCGAAAGACGAAGGATGAGAGGCTGCACATGATCACGATACCGTTTTGGGGCGCGGAGCTCGCGCTTGCGCTTTTATGGCTCGCGGTGAGGGCCGCGTTATGGATCGGAAGAGGAAGGATCGACTGGCGCCGGGAGGCGCTGCTGCTCCTGCTGTATGTGGATTTTGCCATACTCCTGCGCTTGACCTTCTTCCCGATGTCCGCGCTCGGCTGCCGGGTGCCGCCGCTCCAGTTCGATCCCGCGTCGCTTCTTCCCCTCCGCATCAACCTGATCCCCTTCGTGCGCCTCGGAGACTACGCCGAGCAACGCGATCTGCTGCTCAACTGCATCGGCAACGTGGCCCTATTCATCCCGAGCGGAATCCTCCTGCCGCTCCTCTTTCCGAAGCTGGACGGTTTCGGAAAGACGCTCGCGGCCGGGGCACTGCTCTCGTTTGCGATCGAGCTGCTCCAGCTCCCCTTCGCCGTGCGCGCGTCGGACGCCGACGACCTAAGC
>CAMVJF010000145.1 GCA_947167725.1 uncultured Clostridia bacterium
CGCCCGGAGTGGTCGATATGTGCGTGCGTCAGCAGCACGAAGTCCAGCTCCGCGGGATCGACGGGGAGCTCGCGGTTGACGAAAACGTCCTTGCCCTGCTCCATGCCGCAGTCCACGAGACCGTAACGCCCGCCGACCTCCAGAAAGGTGCAGCTGCCGGTGACCTCGTGCGTCGCGCCGAGGAAGATGATCTTCATCGCATATGCCTCCGTGTTCATGTTTTCTAACTTCTTATTTTATCATACCGCGCCTGCGTTTTCAACGCGCGGCACGGCTTTTGCGAAAAAAACAGAGAGCCCGCGGGCTCTCTGTTTTTCCTTATTTGATCTGATAGACGCGCGGCACGCGCTTGGACACCGCACAGAGCAGCTCGTAGGGGATGGTCTGCGCCGCGGCGCAGAGCGGGGCGATGTCGTTCGTCTCGCCGAAGATCTCGACCTCGCTGTCGACGCCCGCGGCGGGCAGGGCGGTGACGTCGGCCATGCACATGTCCATACAGATGCTGCCGCGCTGCGGAGCGAAGCCGCCTGCGACGGCGAAGCTGCACTTGTTCGAGCAAAGCCGCGGCAGACCGTCGGCGTAGCCGATGCCGAGCACGGCCATGCGCGTGACGCGCTCGGTCGTGAAGCGCCGCCCGTAGCTCACGTCGGTGCCGGGCTCATAGTGCTTGATCGTGGTGATGCGCGTGACGAGACGCATGCAGGGGCGCAGACCGAGCTTGTTCGCGTCGTCGCCGTAGCCGTAAAGCAGCAGACCGGGGCGCACCATGTCGAGCGCCGTCTCCGGATAGCGGACCACGGCGCCGCTGTTGGCGCAGTGGCGGATGGCGAAGCGGATGCCGCCGCGCTCTTCCGCCGCCGCGATCACGCGCAGGAACAGCGCGAACTGCTCGCGCGTATAGCGCTCGTTGTCCTCGCCCGGCTCGTCGGAGACGGCGAAATGGGTGAAAACGCCCTCGGCGCAGAGACCCGGAAGCGTGCAGGAGCGGATGACGTGCGCCACGCCCTCGTCAAAATGCGTGCCCGCGCAGAGGAAGCCCAGGCGGGACATGCCGGTGTCGAGCTTGATATGCACGCGCAGTGTCAGCCCCAGACGCGAGGCCTCGGCGGAATACTCCTCGGCCTTCGCGAGGCAGGTCACGGCCTGCGTCAGCTCGTTGCGTACCAGCGTCTCGGTGAACTCGGCCGGGGTATGGCCGAGGATCAGGATCGGCAGATAAATGCCGTTCTGACGCAGCTCCATCGCCTCGTCGAGACAGGAGACGGCCAGATAGTCCGCTCCCGCCTCCTGCAGCAGGTGCGAGACCTGCACGGCCCCGTGGCCGTAGGCGTCCGCCTTGACGACGCCGAGGAAGCGGCAGCCCTCCGGCAGTCCGGCGCGGATGGCAAGATAGTTGTGACGCAGGTTTTTCAGGCTGATCTCGGCCCAGGTCCTTTTGCGAAGATCGTCCATGGCTCTCTCTCCTCTCCGTGCGCATGCGCGGGAAACGACCCCGTGATTACGGCATGCGCCTGGATAACAATCAATTTGTGAGCCGGATCTTGTCCGGCGTGATATCGGCGAGCGTCGTGCAGCCGGTCATCAGCATCGTGTCGCGCAGCTCGTCGAGGATCTTCCGCGTGTAAAGCACGATGCCCTCGCGCCCGCCGCCGACGCCCGCGACGACGTAGGGCCGCCCGATCAGCACGGCGTCCGCCCCGAGGGCGAGACATTTGAACACGTCGCGGCCGCTTCGGATGCCGCCGTCGACGAAGATCTTCATCCTGTCTCCCACCGCCGCGCGGATCTCGGGCAGCATCGAGCAGGGAGCGGGCGCGTCCTCGATCACGCGGCCGCCGTGGGTGGAGACCACGATGCCGTAGCAGCCCGCGTCCGCGCAGCGCAGCGCCGCCGGCGCGGTCATGATGCCCTTCGCAACGAAGGGCAGGGACGTGCTCTCCACGACGCGCTTCATCACGCGCGGCGTGAGGACGCGCGGGGGATCGGCGAGCCTTCGCATATTCGGGTGGTTGCAGGAGTCCACGTCGCAGGAGACGGCCGTCACGCCCGCGTGCTCCGCGGCCCGGATCCGGCGGGTCAGCATTTCCTCGCCCCAGGGCTTGATCGTCGGGATGCCGATGCCGCCGTTGGCCGTGATCGAGCGGATGGAGAGCTCAAAAAACTCGTCCTTCGCGCCGTCGGGCGTGAAGGCGAGAGAGCCGCACTCGGCCATGGCGCCGACGCTCATGGCCGACCACTCCTCCTCCGTGATCGCGTCGTTGTAGTTCAGCCCCATGCCGCCGAGAGGCGCCATGAAGAAGGGGAAGGGCCAGCTTTTGCCGAAGAGCTCGATCGAGGTGTCGATCGGGGCGCTCTCGTAGACGACGTCCATCATGAGCTTTACGCTGTCGAGGAAGGGGCGGCACACGGTAAAGGAGCTGCCGCTCCCCATGCCGCCGAGCCCCGGGATCTCCCCGCGGCAGGCGCGCCCGTCGCAGACCGGGCAGACGCGGCAGTTCGGCCCCATGAGCTCACGAGCCCGCTTTACGATCTCTTCATAAGTCATTTGGATTCTCCTTTCCCGCCGGGATGACGGAAACGGCGCGCCGTCACCAGATGCCGGGGATCAGTCTGTATTTGACGCGCGTCTTGTATTCGCGATAGCCCTTGAGACCCTCTTCGAGCACCTTCTCCTCGTTGCGGATGCGCTTGGAAATGATCGGCAGATAGAGCAGCATGACCGCGAAGGACAGCGGCGAGCCCAGCACCAGCGGCATCGAGAGGAAGAGAAGCAGCGTCGCGGCGTACATCGGGTGGCGCACGACGCCGTAGAGTCCCGTATCGACGACCTCCTGGTCCTCCTGCACCTCGATCGTGCGGGAGAGATAGGCGTTCTCGCGCAGTACCTCGGCGAACAGCGCGTAGCCGAGCAGAAAGACGGCCGCGGCCGTCCACACGAGCGCGCGCGGCGCCGTGATCCAGCCGAAGCGGAAATTCAGCCCGGCGAGGACGAAGGACGCGAGGAACATCAGACCGCTCAGCGCGACGACCTGCTTCTGCTCGCCCTCGCTCTCCCTGGCGCTGAGACGCTTGCGCAGCAGCTCCGGGGCCTTGAAGAGCATGACGAGCCCGGCGAGGAACATCGGCACGAAGAGGATCGCGATCAGGAGCCAGGCGTCGGGATAGCGCAGCGTCCCGGCCGGGATGAAAAGCAGCGCGCCCACGAGGACAAAGCCCAGCAAGAGCTTGCCGATCGCCTGAAAAAACAGCTTTCTGTCCACCTTCCGTCCCTCCTTCAGAGGCAAAACGCCGCCGTGCGGCGCAGATAGTCCGGCGTCTCCTCATAGAGCCCGTGGCCGAGCCCTTCGTAGAGACAGAGCTCGCTGCCGGCGATCCGTTCCGCGATCTCCCGGGAGTTCATGCACTCGATAAAGCGCAGCCTCAGGATCTGAGCGCCATCTGGAACCACCTGATCCGCATGCTCGTACACCCGCTCTACCGTCAGCTTCCGAATGACCTTTTCCTCAACGCTGCCTCCGGCGTCTTCCGAGGAAATAGCCTGAAGACTTCTGTCGCTCAGTTCCCTGAACATGCCCGTAAGCCGAAAGCTGCCCGCTGAGCAGTCTCCAAGGCAGTAAAGGGAATCGGTGCGGGAGCAGCGCTGCTCATTCCGCGCCAGCCTGCGCACCCGCTCGTTTTCCAGCAGGATTCCCCGATACACTTCCTCCGTGATCTCAACGCGCTGTCCTTTGACAGTCCAGTAATAGGTTTTGTTTTCCTCTCTGCTTTCCATCAAGAAAGCCCTCCTTTCGGTTCATCGCCGAACGGAGGGACTTGATGAGCAGCTGCCAGCGCAATGCGAAACAGCCCAATGGACAAGCATCTCCATTCGGCTGCAGCAACACTTCCGATGCTGGCTGCAAGTATTCAGTTGACGGCTGCTTTGTGCGGAAGCGGTTTTGATCAGAAACCATCACTCAGCAGCGCTTCACATATGCAGTCACTCGACTCCAGGGATGTGGCAAAAAAGAAGGGGCCAGGCACGGCAGAAAGCTTCGTTTCTGCTCATCCTGACCCCGATTGGCCCTTCAGGAACCCCAATTGGCCCTGGCGAGTGGCTGTCTCACACTCTGTCTATTTTTCAATCTCGCGGGAAACCTTGAATACCTTCGGCTTCCCGTCGACGTCGCGTCTGATTTCCACGTTTTTTCCTGTGCTGAGAATCCGGTACACCTTTTTCAGCATCTCCGCCTCTGCTGGAGAAACCAGAACCGTCTTCTTCTCTTCGGCCGGTATGATCACTGCGTAATTGTTCATGCGCATTCTCCCTTATTGCTGGTTCGCTTTCCAAAAGCATCCTGGCGCAGTTTCCCTTCCCGAGCGAATCTGCCTTAGGGACTGCTTCCAGTCGCTTTTAAGCGACAAGGAAGGTCAAAAAAAATAGCGAAAAGCATACTGGCCTCAGCTCCTTCCCACAAGCTTACGCTTGTCTCGTTTACGCGACAATGATAGCATATCGAGGCCTCCCTGTCAATTGAAAAATCTTTGAAGAAGTTGTTGCAAAAAAGCGACAAGCGTGCTATAATCCCTGTGGATTACTAGAAAGGGGTAGTGTCAGATGGCTGTAGATCTTAACGATACCCTGGGCCATGTCATCAAAAAGAAGCGTCTTCAGCTTGGCATGACCCTTCGGGACCTTGCCGCGAAGGCAGGCGTCCATCACGCGACAATCGACCGGATCGAGACAGACCAGTTCAAGGTGGTCGATCCCAGCACCCTGGTCAAAATCGCGGAAGCCCTTCATCTGGATCAGTTGTATCTGCTGTCCCTCAACGGAGCAGGCGTAAAGGACGAGGACATCCGCATCATTGCCCGCGCTGCCAACAAGATGAGTCCTGAGCAGCGGCAGAAGATGATGGCCATTCTTCGGGATTCTTTCTCTGAAGCTTTCAGGAATACGGAAAGCGATGATCTGGACGATAATGGAGA
>CAMVJF010000146.1 GCA_947167725.1 uncultured Clostridia bacterium
CGCTGCCCATGTAGATATACAGGGTCTGCGAGGGCGCATTGCTGCCGATCTTGACAACGCGGCCCCAGTAGAAGCCGGCGCTGTTGAGCTCGACCTCGGCCACCTGGACGAAGGTGTTCCTGGCCAGCGTCTGACTTGACGAGCCCTCGCTCAGCCTCTGCTTGTACAGCGGCGCGCCGTCTTTGTTGATGACGATGTAATCGCCGTCCGCGGAATAGGCCTGCCACCCGCCGCAGACGCTGCACTTGCCGTTGGAAAAGCTGTGGTCCAGACGCTCCGTGGAAACATATTTGCAGCCGGAGCAAACGGCTTTCTTGTCGTGCTTGAGGTTGTTGACGCTGCTGTAGGTCGTGGTGAGGGTATGGCTGTGGGGGCGGAGATTCCCCAGATAAGTATACAGAGAGGTGGAGATCGTCTCGTTGTCGATCCGCCGGATCTGTCCCCAGTAGTTGCCGTGGCTGTTGACGACGACTTCGGAGATCTCGAGATAGGTCCCGGCGGGGACGCTTCGCGGCGAGTCAGCATCGGAATAGGGGCTGACGCGGAGCGGCTCCGAACTCCTGGTGCTCAGATATCCGCTGGAGCTGTGCTCGACTTCGGCCTTTCCGCAGAGGGTGCAGCTTCCTCCGGAGAAGGAGTGGTTGGCCAGAGAGGAGGTCTGATAGCCGCAGGAGCAGCTCGAGATCACGGTGTGCTTCGTATCCGACTTCTGCTCATAGCTGTCCGAGAAGCTGTGGGTATGCGCCGCGAGCGTTCCTTTTCCCATGTAGACGTAAGCCGTCGCTCTGGGGGCGCGGTTGCCCACCATCTCGACCTCGCCCCAGTAGTTGTTGCTGTCGGGGTTTAGCTGGACGTTGATGACCTTGAGGTGTGTGCCCTTGGCGATGCCCGTCTCGACCTCCGTGCCGGCGGTGGAGACGCGACCGGAATAGATCGTGACGCCGCCGGCGTCGTTGGCGACGTAGGTGCCCGCCGTCTTATACGGCTCATAGGCGCCGCAGAGCGAGCAGGTCCCGTTGGAGAAGCTGTGGTTCTCCGCGGAGGAGGTCGTGGCGCCGCACTTCGAGCAGGTCCCGGATTTCGTGTGCTGGACGTTGTTCTTCGTGGAATAGGAATAGGAATAGCTGTGGGAGTGAGGCGTCAGCTCCGAGCTCTTCATGCAGACGTACTTGGTGACGGACTGCGTGCCGATCTTGGTGACCTTGCCCCAGTAGTAGCCGGTGCCGGTGACCTCGACGGAGGAAACATACAGATAGGTGCCCTTCGCCTTGACCGTCGGCGTCCCGGAAGAGTTGTTCTGGTCATAGAGCTGGATGCCGCCCTCGGCGGTCACATCATATCCTCCGGCGGACGTGATCGGGGCATAGCAGCCGCATTTGGTGCACTGATTATTGGAGAAGGAGTGATTCTCCGTGGAGGAGGTCGTGTTGCCGCACTTCGAGCAGGTCCCGATCTTGGTATGCTGGGAATGGCTCTTGACCTCGTAGGTATAGCTGTAGCTGTGGGAATGGGCCGCCAGCTCCGAGCTCTTCATGCAGACGTACTTGTTGGCGGACTGGGTGCCGATCTTGGTGACCTTGCCCCAGTAGAAGCCTGCGCTGTTGACCTCGACGGAGGAGACGTAGAGGAACGTCCCCTTGGCCTTCGTGACCGAGGTGCCGGAGGAGTTGTTCTGATCAAAAAGCTGGATGCCGATCGCGGCGGTCACCTCAAACCAGCCGGAGTTCGTGATCGGCGCGTAGCAGCTGCATTTGGTGCACTGATTGTTGGAGAAGGAGTGATTCTCCGTGGAGGAGGTCGTGTTGCCGCACTTCGAGCAGGTCCCGATCTTGGTATGCTGGGAATGGCTCTTGACCTCGTAGGTATAGCTGTAGCTGTGGGAATGGGCCGCCAGCTCCGAGCTCTTCATGCAGACGTACTTGTTGGCGGACTGGGTGCCGATCTTGGTGACCTTGCCCCAATAGTAGCCGGAGCTGGTGACCTCGACGGAGGAAACGTACAGATACGTCCCCTTGGCCTTGGTGGTCGCGGTCCCGGAAGAGTTGTTCTGATCATAGAGCTTGATGCCGTTCGCGGCGGTCACGTCGTACCCGCCGGCGGTTTTGATCGGCTCATAGCAGCTGCATTTGGTGCACTGCTTGTTGGAGAAGCTGTGGTTTTCCGTGGAAGAGGTCGTGGCGCCGCACTTCGAGCAGGTCCCGATCTTGGTATGCTGGGAATGGTCCTTGACCTCATAGGTATAGGAATAGCTGTGGGAGTGAGCCGCCAGCTCCGAGCTCTTCATGCAGACGTACTTGTTGGCAGACTGGGTGCCGATTTTGGTGACCTTGCCCCAATAGTAGCCAGAGCTGGTGACCTCGACGGAGGAAACGTACAGATACGTCCCCTTGGCCTTGGTGGTCGCGGTCCCGGAAGAGTTGTTCTGATCATAGAGCTTGATGCCGTTCGCGGCGGTCACGTCGTACCCGCCGGCGGTTTTGATCGGCTCATAGCAGCTGCATTTGGTGCACTGCTTGTTGGAGAAGCTGTGGTTTTCCAGCTCGCTCGTTGTGGCGCCGCACTTGGAGCAGGTCCCTTTTTTCGTGTGCTGGGTATGGTTTTTGACCTCATAGGTATAGGTATAGGTGTGGCTGCATGAGGCCGTGGCGCCCGCGACCGCGCCGAGACGAAGGACCGGGCTGCCGTCGGTCAAAGTCAGGTCGACTTCATCCGGATCGGACTCGTCGGGATCCGTCGACTCCCCGGCGGGCGGCGTCTGGGGATCCTGCGTCTGCCCTTCCGGACCTTCGCCATCCTCCCCCGAAGAGCCGCCGGAAGCACCTGGCTCCTGCCCTTCGCCGCTGCCGGACATACCGACCTCGTTCTCGTGGTCGTGGTCATGGTCATGGTCGTGACCGCAGTCGTCAAAGCACCCTTCTTCCTCCGTCGATGCGCCGTCCTCGGCAAATACCTCCGCGGGGAACAGAGACAGACACATGACCAGACAAAGCAGCAATGCCAAAGCGCGCTTGATTTTTCTCACAGCTACGTCCTCCGATAAACAATAATTGAGAGCACAAATCACCATAATATAACTATTATATAATACAACCGCAGCCTTCCCGTGTCAATCGGCAGATTCCTTTTTTTACCTCAAAACGTTGAGGCTTTCCGGCTGCCGCCGGGAGAAAGCGCCGCCGAGGTCCCGGCTTTTCGGCTGAAAAAAGCACCGGTCAGATGACGGGATCATCTGACCGGCGCAGTCGTATTGCCCGGAGGACAGGGCGCCGTCCTTATTCCGGGAAGATCTCGAGCTCGAGATCGCCCAGCGCCCAGGTGCTGCAGGGATGGATGTATCCGGCCTCGTCGTCTGCGAGACGGCGGCCGTCCAGAGAGGCGGGGATGAAGACCTCGCCGCCGATCAGTCTCGAGCGGCACCAGCCGCATTCGCCGCTGCGGCAGCGGGACGGCGCGGCGATCCCGGCGCGTTCGATGGCCGTCAGGATCGGCTCGTCGGCGCGCAGGGGGATCTTTTTCTCTTCTCCGAGCATGCGGAGCGTAAGTGTGAACAGCTTCGAGGCGTCGCCCGGATAGTCCCCGAAATACGTCGGAGAGCTCGGCGCGGGGACGAACTCACGGCGGATGTGCTTCTGATCCAGACCGAGCCTGGGAAGCTCGCCGGCGAGGAAATCGTGCATGGCGCGCGGGCCGCAGATATAGAGCGTATAGGTTTCCGGCGCGTATTTCTCGATCAGCTCCGCGCCGATGAAGCCGTGCTCATAGCCCTCGGCTTCTTCCTCGCTCAGCACGTGGACGACCTTGACCTTGTCGGTCGCGGCGCAGATCTTTTCAAGCTCCTCCGCGTACAGGATGTCCGCCCTCGTCCGGCTGCCGTACAGCAGCGTCAGACGGAAGTCCTCCGTCCCGTCCAGGATCGCGTTCGCCATGGCCATGAAGGGCGTGATGCCGCTGCCGCCCGCGAGACCGACGACCTCCTTTTCATCGCGCAGAGGCTCATAGCTGAAAGGCCCCTCCGGCCCGGAGAGCGTGACCTCGGTCCCGACCTTCCAGTTGTTGAGGATATAGTCCGAGACGAAGCCGTCCTGCGCCTTTTTAACGGTGATCTGGTACCGGCCGTCCAGCGCCAGCGCGGGGGATGCGGCCAGCGTATAAGGTCTGGCCGTAACGGAGCCGCCGATCTGGAGCTTGACCGAAACATACTGTCCGGCGCGGAAATACGCGAGCTTGTCCGCCTTCAGCACATAGGTGTTCGCGTCCTTGCGGGGGATGATCTCGCTGACGACGGCCGTCTGCCGCCTGGGATGCATCGACTGCGCCAGACGGTTCACTCCGTAGACGGCCGTGATGGGATCGAGCGAGCCGCTCTGCAGGATCGCGCGCCGCCTGGGAACCATCTTTTTGAAATGCAGCATGTCGAGGAGGCCGATCGGTTTGACATGAAAATTAAACTTTTTCATAGTTCTCCTCCTTCATATCCGCCATTGTGAGCTTTACGGCCATATCGCCGCCCATGTAGGTCGAGCTGTAGCCGTAGAGGCGCGGACCGTAGCCGCTGGCAAAACGGATGTTCTTCACGCGCTGATCCTCCTTGAGCATCTGCAGACGCGCCATCAGGCCGTCGCCCTCGCCGCAGGAATAGGCGTACATCGCGCCCTGCGGGACCATCGCGTAGCGGGCCAGCGTCGCGGGAGACGCGATCTCGATCTCCTCAATGTAGGGCATGATGCTGGTGCCTGTGGCCTTCTCAAAATCGCGGATCATCTTCACGGCGACCTCGCGTTTTTTGGCCGTGTACTCCTTCTCGGTCACGCCGGACCAGATGTCCTTCATGAAGAAGGTGGTAAAGCTCATGAT
>CAMVJF010000147.1 GCA_947167725.1 uncultured Clostridia bacterium
CTATAAGGAGTACCGCGGCAAGCCCGAGGCCGCGCTCGCGATCGAGAACCTGGAGATCGACTTCTCCGCCCGCAGCGTCAAGAACGGCGGCGAGAACGTCCAGCTTACCGATACCGAGTACGCCATCCTCGAATACCTGCTGCACAACCGCGGCTCCACCGTCACGACCAGCGTGCTCTCCGAGGCCGTCTGGAAGGAGCGCTTCCTCCCCGGCTCGGGCAATACCGTCATGGTCCATGTGCTCAACCTGCGCCGCAAGATCGAGGAGGATCCCTCCAACCCGAAGATCATCCGCACCGTCTGGGGCAAGGGCTACCAGATTGACTGATGAAGAGGCGTGTGCTCGATCGCGCGAGCCTCAACGCGAAGATGCTCTTCGCGCTGCTGCTCGCGGCGCTGCTCGCCGGGGGCGTGTTCCTCGCCGCCTTCGGCGTCGGCAGCTACTTCATCAACAACGTCTATATGAGCAGCGAGTCCGTCTCCGCGCGCAAGGCGCAGATCTATACGGATTTCAACGTCTACGTGCGGCAGAACCAGCTCGCCGGGACCGATTCGGCCGCCATCGCGCGCTGGACCGCCGAGCGTGATTCCGTGACCATCATCGTCATGGGCGGCGGCGGCAATTACAGCGTGCGCAACGGACGCGAGCAAACCGTCAGCCATCAGACCGGCGATCTCATCCAGCTCGCCAAGATCTACGGCAAGCTCTATCCGATGCGCTTCTCCGACGGGGAGTATCAGATCGCGATCGGCGATAACTCCCAGGAACGCGAGCGCGGAGCCTTTCTCGTCGGCGCGCTGATCCTCGCCGCCGTCACCTTCAGCGCCGTGATGTTCCTCTATATCCGGCGCGTCACCGACCGCATCATCGCGCTCTCCGAGGAGGCCGTCGTCATCGGCGGCGGCGATCTGGAGGCGCCGATCCGCATCGAGGGCGGCGATGAGATCTCCGTGCTCGCCACGGAGGTCGACAACATGCGCCGCTCCGTCATCGAGCGTATGGGCAACGAGCGCCGCGCTTGGGAGGCCAACAGCGAGCTGATCACCGCGATCTCCCACGACATCCGCAAGCCGATGACCAGTCTGATCGGTTATCTCGGGCTGCTCAACGAGTCCGGCTTTGAGAACAGCGAGCGCAGCGCGCGCTTCGCCGCGTCCGCCTACTCCAAGGCGATCGAGCTCAAGGACCTCACGGACGAGCTGTTCAAATACTTCCTCGTCTTCGGCCGCGCCGAGATCGAGATGGACCGCCAGCGCTACGACGCACGGCTGCTGCTCGAACAGCTCGTCGGCGAGGCCGCCTTCGATCTGCAGGACGCGGGCTTCACGGTCGAGCAGAGCGGCTTCGACGGCGAGGGCGAGGTCGTCGCCGACCCGATGTATCTCAAGCGCGTGATGGACAACCTGGTCTCGAATATCAAAAAGTACGCCGACAAAGGCGCGCCCGTCCGCTTTGTCTCCGCGCTGGACGGCGGGACGCTGAGCGTGAGCGTGGCGAACGCCGTGGCCTCGGGCGTCAGCCGGGTGGAGAGCACCAAGATCGGTCTGCGCACCTGTCAGAAGATCATGGAGGCCATGGGCGGCAGCTTTTCGAGCTCGCTCGACGGGGACCAATACCGCGCCGTTTTCTCCCTGCCCATCGCGTCATAAATGACGAAAGTGCGCGTTTCCCTCAAAAGTGGGGAACGCGCGCTTTCTTTTTGCCATTTTTATATTCATTGTGGGGAGTGGAAATGAGCGCGGTCAGATAGCGGCTTGACAAAGACGCCTTGCTTGCGGTATTGTATATATATTATGTCAACGCATTGCAGGGAGCGCAGATGAAGCAGAAAAAGACGCCGAAAAAAAAGAAGGGCAGCGCCCTTTTCATACTCACGCCGATCTCGCTTCTGATGGTCGCGGCGCTCGTGATCCTCGGCGCGGTCTATTTCGGCGGCGACGGCGAGCCGATCTCCCTCACGCCGGCCCCCGCCGCGGACGTCCTCCGCGAAGAGCCCGTCCCCGAGCCGAGCGCCGAGCCCGAGCAGACGCCCGCGCCCTACCGCCCGCCCGTGCTGCATCTCGACGTTTACAGCACCGGAGGCAATCTGGACGTCGCGGTCTGCGACGGCGAGGGGACGGTCGTCCCCGGCTACGGCTTCCCGCTCGAGATCTACTATGAGGACGGGACGAGCCACAGCGTCCGCACGGATACGACCGGGCACTACTACGCCGATTATCTGCTGAGCGGCAGCTATATCATCTCCATGCCCGCGATCGACGGCTTTGTCCGCCCCGACAGCGTGCGCTGCCGCGTCGACGCCCGCCAAGACTACCGCGTTGCGCCGAAGGCCGGGGAGATCGTGACGGTGAACGCGTCCGCGGAGCCGGACGGCGGCGAGTCGCCGGCGGAGGACGCGTCCGATACCGGGATCGACCCGAGCTGGTTCGGCGTGCCGACCGTCGATGTGCGCTATTACCGCTATCGGTACAACACCGACGAGGCCGGCTTTCTCCTCTACGCCGACGGGACCTCGAGCGACGTCATGCCCGTCGAGGAGGACGGCATCCTCGCCTGCGGGCTGCGCAGCCGGAGAGAGTTTTTCAGCGTGGACGGCAAGCCTCTCGAGCCCTCGGAGATCCCCGAGGACGCCGCGGAGGGGCTGGACTACTACTCCGTGGAGAAGAACGAGCGCGTGGAGCTGATCCTGCGCGAGGGCGTTCCCGACAGCGCGTATGATATCGTCGCCGAGGAGCGGCACAAGACCGTGACCCGCGCCTCGCTCAACCGCATCGGCTGGCAGGAGCGGAACGGCAAGACCTATTACATCCGCCCGAACGGCGTTCCCGTGACAGGACTGTGGAACATCGACGGCAGGCTGTACTATTTTGACGACAGCGGCGCCAGGGCGAGCTCGCTCGGCATCGACGTGTCCTACTTCAACTCCTCGATCGACTGGGAGGCCGTCAAGGCTGCGGGCGTCGATTTTGTGATCGTCCGCGTCGCCTTCCGCACCTGGGAAAAGGGTCTCCTCAAGGAGGACGAGGACTCCTACCGCCAGGGCAAGGACGGCGGCTTCTATCTGCAGGGGGCCAAGGAGGCCGGGCTGAAGGTGGGCGCCTACGTCTACTCCACCGCCAAAAACGAAAAGGAGGCCGTCGAGGAGGCGAGCTTCGCGATCAATATCGTCCGGAAGTCCGGCGTCGAGCTCGACATGCCGATCTACATAGACTATGAGTTCTCCGGCGACTATCCCAAGGGCCGGGCCGACAAGATGAGTCTCGAACAGCGCGCGAAAAACGTGAAGGCTTTCTGCGAGAAGGTGGGCAAGGAGGGCTACGCGGCCGGAGTCTCCTCGAACGAGGCCTTTGTCTACAAGGCGCTGCGGCTCGAGGACGTGGCGGATTACGACGTGTGGTACGCGGTCTATACCGAGGGCTTCGTCGAGCCGGATCACCGCCGCTTCCACATCTGGCAGTTCTCCGAGAGCATCGGCATCAACGGCATGCCGGACCTCACGGACATGAACGTGATCTTTTGAGAGGCCGGAGAACATTTCGCTTGAAACAAAACCGCCGCTTCGCGGGAATCCCGTGAGGCGGCGGTATTTTGCGTCCGGAGGGAAGGGCCCGAGAACGGGGTTTGATTTTGTCGGCCTTTGCATTTATACTAAGGAAAAAACCATACGGGAGGAATCGGCATGAAAGAGATCGAAATGGAAAGCTGGGACAGACGGGAGATCTATGAATTCTTCTCCGCGCTGAGCGATCCCTTCTACTCCCTCACCTTCCGTCTGGACGTGACGGGGCTCCGGGCGTACTGCAGACGCCGCGGGATCTCATTCTACTACTCGCTGGTCTATCTCGTGACGCAGGCGGTCAACCGGACCGACGCCTTCCTCTACACGGTCAGAGACGGCAAGGTATTCCGGCTCGATCGGCGCGAGCCGAGCTTCACTGACAGGCATCCGGGCGAGAAGTACTTCCACATCGTCACCCTCCCCTGCTGCGGCACGATGGAGGAATTCTGCGCCGCGGCGGCGGAAAGGAGCCGCGCGCAGCAGCGCTTCATCGACCCCGCTGCGGAAAGCCCGGCGCTGATCTACCTCTCCTCGCTGCCCTGGCTCGATCTCACGAGTCTCACGAACGAGCGCGACACGGATCCGGACGACGCGATCCCGCGCGTCTCGTGGGGGAAATACACCGAGGCGGACGGGCGCGTGACGCTCGGCCTGTCCGTGGAGGTCACGCACCGCTTTGTCGACGGGGCGGACGTGGGCGCCTTCGCGCAGACGCTCGAAGAGCTGATCGCGGCGCTATGAGGCGAAAGCATAACACCGGCTGAGTTTTTTCTCAGCCGGTGTTGTTTGTTCCGATCAGACCCTGATCTCCTCGAGCAGCGCCTCGACCTCTTCCGACAAGGTCTTGAGCGCGCCGGGCTCGAAGGGAGGCGTGAAGCGCGCCTCGGCGAGCAGGTCGGTCCAGACCATCTCGCCGCCGTGCTTCGACAGGCGCAGATAACGTGCGAAGGCGTCGTCGTAATCCTTCCGCGAGGCGAGCAGGAAGTTGAAAGCCGCGGTCTGGGCAAGGACATAGTCGATATAGTAGAAGGGGCTCTCGTAAATGTGCATCTGGTACTGCCAGCGGGTTCCCTTCTCGAGATAGGGCACGCCCTCGAAGGAGATGTGCGGGCGGAACTGCCCCTCGAGCCGGAGCCACAGCGCGTCGCGCTCGTCGGGCGTCATGTCCGGGTTCTCGTAGACGAGATGCTGGAAATAGTCCACGATCGTGCCGTAGGGCAGGA
>CAMVJF010000148.1 GCA_947167725.1 uncultured Clostridia bacterium
AATGTGACTGGAGTTCAGACGTGTGCTCTTCCGATCTCTCCTGACCGCAGCATCCGGATCCGCGGGCGCACGCGGCGGATCTGACAGAGACAAACAAGAAAAAGCAGGGAGGGATCCCTGCTTTTTCTTATTGACTATCCTGGGTATAATAAGGTAAAATAACTTGATAAGGGTATGCGGAGGCGAAAATGAGAGAGATGACATTCAAAAGCGCGTCGGAGCTTTCCCACGCTTATATCCTGGTCTCTCCCGCGCCGGAGGAGCGTCTCGAAGCGGCAAAGACGATCGCGGCCGCGGCGGTCTGCAGCGCTCCGGGAAAGGTGCCCTGCGGGAACTGCCGCGCCTGCCGGAAGGTGCGCGAGGGCATCCACCCCGACGTGATCGCGGTCCGCCGCCTTGTCGACGACAAGGGAAAGCAGAAGCGCGAGATCGGCGTCGATCAGATCCGCACCGTCGTCTCCGACGCGGTGGTGCTGCCCAATGAGGCCGAGCGCAAGGTCTATGTGATCGAGGACGCCGAGTGCATGAATCTCCCGGCCCAGAACGCCGCGCTCAAGCTGCTCGAGGAGCCGCCGCGGGGCGTGATCCTGCTGCTGCTCGCTGCCAATGCCGAGAGCCTGCTCGAGACGGTGCGCTCACGCTGCACCGAGATCGTATGCGGCTCGCACGCGGCCGAGGGAGACGCCGAGGGGCAGAAGCTCGCCGCGGCCTTTCTCAAACGCTGTGCGGAACGGGACGAGGCGGAGCTTTTCCGCTGGTGCGCGGCGAACGAAAACCTCGACAACGCCGCAGCCTCGGCGTTTGTCGAGTCGGCGATCGGTCTTCTGACCGATATGCTGTGCAGAAGAAAGAGCTCGCTCGGACTGAGCGACAGGGAATGCTATGATCTCGTGACGCTGCTGGAGCACGCGGGTGACATGCTTCGCCTCAACGTGGGCGTCAAGCATGTGCTCGGCCTCCTCGCCGTCCGGGGGATCGGGAATCAGTAGAGGACAGAGACATTGATCGAAGTAGTCACAGTAAAATTCAAAAACCGGGGCAAGTGTTATTTCTTCGCCCCAAACGGTCTGAGCATCCGCAGCGGCGACAGGGTGATCGTCGAGACCTCCAAGGGGCTTGAGATCGCGGATTGCTGCCACGGCAACCACATGGCCGAGGAGAGCGCCGTCGTCCAGCCGCTGCGCCCCGTCGTGCGCATCGCGACGCACGACGACCTTCGCGTTGCGGAGATCAACAAGAAGCGCGAGAAGGAAGCGCTCGAGATCTGCAAGAAGAAGATCGAGGAGCACGGGCTCGACATGAACCTCGTCGACGTCGAGTGCAACTTCGAGGGCAACAAGACCACCTTCTTCTTCACCTCCAGCGGCCGTGTGGACTTCCGCGAGCTGGTCAAGGACCTCGCGGGCATTTTCCGCAACCGCATCGAGCTGCGCCAGATCGGCGTGCGCGACGAGACCAAGATGCTCGGCGGCATCGGCATCTGCGGCAGGCCCTACTGCTGCAGCCAGTTTCTGGAGGACTTCCAGCCCGTCTCCACCAAGATGGCAAAGGTACAGTCGCTCTCGCTCAACCCGGCGAAGATCTCCGGCGCCTGCGGACGGCTGATGTGCTGCCTCCGCTATGAGCAGACGGCCTACGAGGACCTGGTCAAGAAGGTCCCCAAGCAGGGCGCCTTCGTCGAGACCATCGACGGCTACGGCACCGCCGTGCAGGTCAACCTCCTGCGCCAGACCGTCAAGGTCCGGCTCGACACCGATACAGACGACAGCCTCCATCTCTATAAGGCCAACGAGCTCTGCGCCGTTCCCGGCGGACGGCCGAAGGACGGCGAGGAACCGCCGCACGTGCTGCACTACGTGCCCGAAGAGCCGGAGGAGGAGATCGAAGAGGCGCGCGACGAGTGGAGCGTCCCCTCGCTCGTCGTCCCCGAGCCGAAGACGGAGGAGAGCGCCGAGAAGCCCGCCCGTCCGGAGAAAGCCCGCCGTTCCCGCCGCAGAAGAGGCGGCGAGAAGAAGGGCGACAAGAGCGGCGAGAACAAGGGTGAGCAGCGCCCCGAAAAGAAGAGCGAGCCCAGGGCGGAGCGCGGCGGCGAGGCGGCAAAGAAAAAGCCGCAGAACCACAAGAGCGGCAAGGCGACGGTCAAGCCCGTCAAGCTCGAGCCGCAGAGCGCCGAGCCGAAGAGCGAAGCAAAGGAAAACGCCGGGAGCAAGCCCGGCCGGTCGTCCCATTCCAGCCGGCGCCGCCGCTCGCATGCCAGACCCAAGAGCGGCCCGGGCGAGGGCTGAACTCCGGCGCGGACCATCCGGAGGCGGGCAAACGCTAAATATTGCGGTCATACGACGCCTCGGTGGGGAAAAGAAACAAAATAGAGCGTAAATCTGTCAAGTTAGTTGCATGGAAACTCTTGACGAAAGCGCTCGAAAGTTGTATGATTAGCCTGTATCCGAATAACAAGCTTTTTTGATACGTATAGAACGGGAGGCAGAAGCATGAGTTTGATTCCTGAGGTCAAGTGCCGCCGCTGCGGGGAGCGTTTTTCCTCGCTGCGCAGCCGCTGCCCGAACTGCGGTACCCGCCGCGTTTCCCAGAGCAGCCGCACCCCCGGCGCCACGCCCGGCACCGTGAACGGGACCGCCGCCTACGAGCGCGCCGGCAGCAACACCAGATGGCAGATGATCTTCGGGCTGATCCTTGTCGTCGCCGTCCTCCTCGCGGTGATCGTGATGGTCTCGACCAGCCTTAACGGTACGGACGTCTCGGAAAGAAAGAAACCGGTTGCGCCTCCTCCCACCGTCGCGGTGCTGCAGCCCTCCGCCGAGCCTGTCCCGACGCCGACGCCCACGCCTCCTCCCACCGTCGAGGTCCTGCAGATCCGTTATCAGGAGAAGGAGACGACCGACTTTACGATGAGCCCGGGCGAATCGCTGCCGCTCAACGCGTACGTCTCCCCGCTGACCATCACCGACAAGGTCAAGTGGAGCATGGACGATCCCGACGAGGAGTTCTTCGTCATCACGGTCGATCCCGAGGACGGAAACAAGATCATGCTCGAGTGCCTGAAGTATCGCGAGCAGACCTCGAAGCTGACGATCGAGCTCTTTGGGAAGAAGGTCCAGTGCGACGTCCACACCAGAAAAGCGTAACGAACAACATGGCAGACCCGCAGAGGCCGGAAGATCCCGGCCTCTGCTTTTTATTTCCCGGGAGGGTTTTTCTTCCTTGCGAACTCGGGCAGAATATGGTTTAATATAGAATAAGAAATCAGGACGAAAACGACGCCGGGAGGAGGCGCTGTTTTCCGATTTTTCGACGGAGGTGATCGCATGGAGCATGCCTCGAACGTGCTCTTTCGCATCGGCCCGCTGGAGGTGACGAGCGCCGTCACGACCATGTGGGCGATCATCGCGGTGCTCACGCTGCTCTCCTGGCTGGCCACGCGCAGTCTCAAAGAGGTGCCCGGCCCGCTGCAGAGCGCGGCGGAGATCGCGATCGGGAAGCTGCGCAACTACTATGAGGAGCTCTTGGGCAAAACGCACGCGCGCAAGTATTTCCCGATCTTCGCCACCTTTTTCATCTATATCATCGTCTGCAACTACTCGGGCCTGCTGCCCGGCGCGGGACACCTCAAGGGCTTCGCCCTGCCGACGGCGAGCCTGTCCGTCACGGCGGGACTCGCGGTCGTGGCCTTCTTCACGACGCACGTCATCGGCGTTCGGGAGCGAGGGCTGAAGCATTATTTCCTCAGCTTCGCCCAGCCTCTCTATCTTTGCTTTCTGATGCTGCCGCTGAATCTGATCGAACAGTTCGTCCGTCCTGCCTCTCTGGCGCTGCGACTGTTCGGCAACATGTACGGCGAAGAGACCGTGACGGAGAACCTCTATGAGATCTTTCCCATCGGTGTGCCGCTGATCATGAACGTGCTGAGCCTGCTGTTCTGTCTGCTGCAGGCCATGGTCTTTACGATGCTGCTCTCGATCTACGTATCGGAAGCGATCGAGGAAGAATAAACGAGCTGATCCAATCACTTATATAACAGGAGGAATTTACTATGGCATCCGGAACTATCGCACTCGCAGCCGCGCTCGTGCTGGCGGTTACCGCCATGACGACGGCGATCGCACAGGGCTTCACCGCCAGCAAGGCAATGGACGCGATCGCGCGTCAGCCCGAGGCCGCCGGCAGTATCCGCAGCGCGCTTGTCATCTCGCTCGCCCTGATGGAGGCGCTGACGATCTACGGCATGCTCGTCGCCTTCATGCTTATCGGCAAGATCTGAGCGGAATCTGAGATCAGGGAGGAAGCAACGATATGTTGAGCATCAATCTCTCCGAACTGATCTGGACCATCATCAACTTCTTTCTGCTGTATTTTCTGCTCAAGCGCTTTCTGTACACGCCGCTGACCCGCTTCCTCGACGCGCGCCAGGCGAAGATCGACGACGCCCTCGCGCAGGAGAACGCGGCGAAGGCCGCGCTCGAGGAGAGCCGCGGACGCATCGAGAGCGAGAAATCCGCGCGCCGGGAAGAGGCTGCGGCGCTGCGCGCCGGGAGCGAGGCGGAGGACGAGACGCAGAGCCGTCTTGCCCTTGCCAAAGCCGAGAGCGACGCTGAGGCCGCGCTCTCCGACGCGCAGAAGCGCATCGAGACCGAACGAAGGGACGAGAGCGCTGCGATCGCGGCCGAAACGGACGCACTGGCCGACGCGCTGGCGCAGCGGCTGCTGGGCGGAAAACCGTAAGCAAGGGGGGCGGCGCGCCGCCCTGAAAAAATCCCAGCGGGAAGG
>CAMVJF010000149.1 GCA_947167725.1 uncultured Clostridia bacterium
TTTTAAGGGGGGTTTATTGTGCGTACTATCAAGACAGCCGAAATCACCGAGGCCGTTGCCAAGCTCTGCAAAGAGGCGGCCTACTATCTGCCGGAGGACGTCTATGAGGCGCTGAAAAAGGGCCACGAGACGGAGAAATCCCCGGTGGGAAAGGACGTGCTTGAGCAAATCATCAAGAACGCCGAGATCGCGAAGGCCGAGGATCGCCCGTATTGCCAAGACACCGGGCTGACCATCGTGTTCGTCGAGATTGGGCAGGACGTCCATATCGAGGGCGGGCTTCTCGAAGACGCCATCAACGAGGGCATCGGCAAAGGCTACACGGAAGGCTATCTCAGAAAGTCCGTGGTGGCGGAGCCGCTCTTCAACCGCAAGAACACCGGCAACAACACGCCGGGCGTCATCTACACCCAGCTCGTGGCGGGCGACAAGCTGAAAATCACGGTAGAGCCGAAGGGCTTCGGCTCGGAGAACAAATCCGGCCTCGCGATGCTCGTCCCGGCGGACGGCGTCGAGGGCGTCAAGAAGGCCGTGCTCGACATCGTCAAGCACGCGGACTGCAATCCCTGCCCGCCGACGGTCATCGGCGTCGGCATCGGCGGCACCATGGACAAGGCGGCGGTTCTGTCGAAGAAAGCGCTGCTCCATCGCTGCGACGAGCACAATCCCGACCCGAACTACGCGCAGCTTGAAAAAGATCTCTACGAGATGATCAACAAGACGGGCATCGGGCCGCAGCTCGGCGGCACCACCACGACGCTGGCCGTCCATGTGGAATGGTACCCGACGCACATCGCCGGTCTGCCGGTCGCCGTCACGATTTGCTGCCACGCGGCGCGTCACGCGCAATGCGTACTGTAATTGAGGGGAGAGAAAAGAATTATGGCTGAAAAAATCCGCATCACCACACCGCTGACCGAGGAGCAGTCGAGAAAGCTCAAAGCCGGGGACAGCGTTTTGATTACGGGCACGATTTACAGCGCGCGCGACGCCGCCCACAAGGCCATGACCGAGGCGCTGGCCCGGGGCGAGAAGCTGCCGATTGACTGGCACGACCAGATTGTCTACTATCTCGGCCCGTCCCCGGCGAAACCGGGCGACCCGATCGGCTCGGCCGGCCCCACCACTTCCGGCCGCATGGACGCTTACACGCCGACGATGCTGGACCAGGGCATCAAGGGCATGATCGGCAAAGGCTCCCGCAAGCCGGAAGTCGTCGAGTCCATGAAGAAGAACGGCGCCACGTATTTCGCGGCTGTCGGCGGCGCGGCGGCGCTGATCGCAAAGTCCATCAAGAAATACGAAGTCATCGCGTACCCGGAGCTCGGCCCGGAGGCATTGGCGGCTCTGACCGTCGAGGACTTCCCCGCCATTGTCGTCATCGACACCGAGGGCAACAATTTCTATGAAATCGGGCAGAAACCCTATCGGGAAATCTAACTGAGTGTGGAGTGAGGAACGAGGAATCAGGAGTTATGCCGCTTTCCTGAAATCGCGCAATAACTCCTCTCTCCCCTCTCCGCACTTCTCACTCCCATTAAGGGAGGCTTAGCATGTATAATGTAACCTTTTATTTGCGGCGGCTTCATTCGCTGGCCGGTCTTGTCTGCCTCGGCGGCTTTTTGCTGGAGCACATCCTGACCAACGCCCGCGTGCTGATCAGCCCCGAATCCTTCAATTCGGCAGTGGATCTTCTCGCGTCGATCCCTTGGTATATCATGCTGCCGCTGGAAATCGGGCTGGTGGCGACGCCGTTCCTGTTCCACACGATCTACGGCATTTATATCGCGTGGCAGGCGAAGAACAACCCGCAGCATTACCCGTACATCAACAACATCCAGTTTTTCCTCCAGCGCATGACGGCCTGGTTCCTTGTCGTGTTCCTCGCGTGGCATGTGTTCTATCTCCGCATTCTCGTCAAGGGCGGCGGCACGCACATCTCCTTCCAGCTTTTGCAGAGCTATTTCGAGAACCCGGTTTATTGGGTGCTCTACCTCCTCGGCATGTGGGCCGCGATTTTCCATTTCTGCAACGGCATCACGACCTTCTGCATGACATGGGGCATCGCGAAAGGGCCGCGCATCCAAAAAGTCATCAACGCGGGCGCGATGGGGCTTTGCGCGTTCCTCTGCCTCGTCTCGCTGGCCTTCATGGCCGTCTATATTATGTAAGGGGGAGGAAAACAAGTGGCAAAAGCACCGAAAGTCAGAATTGCAGTCGTCGGCGGCGGTATCTCCGGCCTGATGGCGACGCTCAAAATCTGCGAGGCCGGCGGCGAGGTCGATCTCTTTTCCTACTGCCCGCCGAAACGTTCGCACTCCCTTTGCGCGCAGGGCGGCATGAACGCCTGCATGGACACGAAGGGCGAAGGCGATACCATCTACACCCATTTTGACGATACCGTGTACGGCGGCGACTTCCTCGCCGACCAAACGGCGGTCAAGGGCATGTGCGAAGCCGCGCCGGGCATCGTCGAGATGTTCGACCGCATGGGCGTGCCGTTCACCCGCACGGCGGAAGGCGTGCTCGATCTCCGCAACTTCGGCGGCCAGAAGAAAAAGCGCACGGTCTTCGCCGGCTCCACCACGGGGCAGCAGCTTCTCTACGCGCTGGACGAGCAAGTGCGGAAATGGGAAACCAAAGGACAGGTCCATCCCTACATCTTTTGGGAATTCATCAAGATCATCAAAAACAAGAACGGCGTCTGCCGCGGCATGGTCGCGCAGAACATGAACTCGATGGAAATCAAGGCGTTCCGTCATGACGCCGTGATTCTCGCCACCGGCGGGCCGGGCCAAATTTTCGGCCTCTGCACGGCGTCCACCATTTGCAACGGCTCCGCCGTCGGCGCGGTCTATCAGCAAGGCGCGCGCATCGGCAATCCGGAATTCATCCAGATTCACCCGACGGCGATCCCAGGCACGGACAAGAACCGCCTGATGTCCGAGGCGTGCCGTGGCGAAGGCGGGCGCATTTGGGTCTACAAGGACGGGAAGCCTTGGTACTTCCTCGAAGAGAAATATCCCGACTACGGCAATCTCGTTCCGCGCGACATCGCGTCCCGCGAGATTTTCGACGTCTGCGTCAACCAAGGGCTGGGCATCGACGGCGAGAACAAGGTTTATCTCGACCTCTCCCATATCCCGGCGGACTACCTCGAAAAGAAGCTGGGCGGCATTCTCGAAATGTACTCCGAATTCATGGGGCAAGACCCGCGCAAGGTGCCGATGACGATTTACCCGTCGGTCCACTACTCGATGGGCGGCATTTGGGTAGACCGGGAGCACAACACGAACATTCCCGGCCTGATGGCCTCCGGCGAATGCGATTACCAATACCACGGCGCGAACCGCCTCGGCGCGAACTCGCTCCTGTCGGCGGCATACTCCGGCACGGTGGTCGGCCCCGTTTCCATGGCTTGGGCGGGAAAATGCGCGAAGCTCAAAGAGTTGGAAGAATGGAAAGCGAAGAAAGACCACGGCGAATCGCTGATGCCCGCGCAGGAAAAAGCCCTCGAAGGCATCGACGCGCTCCGGCAGGAGCTGGGCGCCGACCTCACCGACGGCGAGCTGGAAGCGGCGCGGAAAGAATGCGCCGACGAGTTTGAGCGCATCCTCGCCATGAACGGCAAGGAAAACGCCCATGAGCTGCACCAGGAGCTTGGCCGCCTGATGAACAAGTATGTAACCATCGAGCGCGTGAACAAAGACCTTGACTTCTGCTTCGGCGAGGTCAAGAAGATTCTTGCCCGTTGGAATGACATCGGTCTGACCGACCACGGCCACTGGGCGAACCAAGAGGCGCTTTTCACGCGCCAGCTCCGAAACATGATCCTGTACGCTCTCGTCATCACGAAGGCGGCGCGGCTCCGCGACGAAAGCCGCGGCGCCCACTTCAAGCGCGAGTTCCCGAACCGCGACGACGAGCATTTCATGAAGATTACCATTGCGGACTATGACCCGAAGACCGAAGAGCCGATCATCAGCTACGAGGACTTCGATCATTCGCTGATCAAGCCGCGGGCGCGTACCTACGGCTCGAAGTAAAGGAGGGACGAAAATGGCAGAACAAAAGACAGTCACCTTTATCATCGAGCGGCAGGACGGCCCCGACGCGAAACCCTACACCCAAGAGTTTGACGTCCCCTACCGCCCCGCGCTGAACGTAGTCGCGGCGCTGATGGAAATCCAGAAGAATCCCGTCACCCGCGACGGCAAGCGTGTTTCCCCGGTGGTTTGGGAATGCAACTGCCTCGAAAAAGTTTGCGGCGCGTGCATGATGGTCATCAACGGACAGGCGAAGCAGGCGTGTTGCGCCCTCGTTGACGAGCTGGAGCAGCCGATCCACCTCGCTCCGGCGCGCACCTTCCCGGTCATCCGCGACCTTTTGATCGATCGCACGGTGATGTTTGACAGCCTGAAGAAAGTGCAGGGCTGGATCAACGTGGACGGCTCGTGGAAAGTACACGAAGCTCCGCGCCAAAACCCTAATACGGCAGCCACGGCCTACGAGATTTCCCATTGCATGACCTGCGGCTGCTGCATGGAAGCTTGCCCGAACGTCGGCCCGCAATCCGACTTCATCGGCCCGGCCCCGATTGTCCAAGCGTATCTCTTCAACATCAACCCGCTCGGCGAGTACGACAAGCCGAAACGCCTGGAGGCATTGATGCAAAAAGGCGGCATCACCAGCTGCGGCAACAGCCAAAACTGCGTCCGCGCCTGCCCGAAAAACATCAAGCTGACGACCTACCT
>CAMVJF010000150.1 GCA_947167725.1 uncultured Clostridia bacterium
GGACACGAGGATGTCCATCGACGGCGACTCCGTCCTGTAGAACTCCCTCCTCCGGTCATACACGCCGCTTTCGAAGAAATCGGTCAGCACGCGGTTGGCGTTGGACGCGCAGATCAGACGCCCCACCGGGAGACCGAGCTGCTTGGCCATCCAGCCCGCGAGGATATCGCCGAAGTTGCCGGTCGGCACGACGTAGTCCACGGGCTCTCCGAGGGAGATCCTGTCCTCGCGCAGGAGCGAAGCGTAGGCGATGAAGTAGTAGACCAGCTGAGGCGCGAGACGGCCGATGTTGATCGAGTTGGCCGAGCTGAGCGACCGCTTTTTCCCGCCCGCTCCCGACCGGTCCCTGTCCCGTCCTGCACAGTCCCGGTTCGGTCCCGCGCCGTTTCCGCTCGCTTCCGCGCCGCCGCTGCTTTGTCCCGCGCCGTTTCCGCTCGCTTCCGCGCCGCCGCTGCTTTGTCCCGCGCCGTTTCCGCTCGCTTCCGCGCACGCCCCGCTCACCGCAAAAGAGCGATCCGTGCCCGATAATACTGAGAAAGCGCGCTTCACACCCGCCTGACAATCGTCAAAATTTCCCTTGACCGCACAGACATAAACATTCTCCCCGTCCTGCGTCGTCATCTGCAGGCGCTGGATTGCGGATACGCCGCCGTCCGGATAGAATACAAAAATCCGCGTCCCGGGAACATTGTGGAAGCCTTCAAGCGCCGCCTTGCCCGTGTCGCCGGAGGTCGCAGTCAGGATCACGCTCTCACCGTGATCGTCGGTCTGCTCCTTCGCGGCGGTAATGAGCCGAGGAAGCATCGAGAGCGCCACATCCTTGAAAGCTGCGGTCGGTCCGCGGAAGAGCTCGAGAATGTAGTCGTCGCCGACGCGGACAAGCGGCGTAAGCTCATCAGTCTCGAACTTCCCGGCGTACGCATCGCGCACCAGCGAGTCCATCCCTGCGATCCCCGGCAACAGATGCGCGAGGATACGGCTTTGCATTTCAAGAGGAGAGAGGGTGAGGCAAGCGCGCCAATCAAAGCGGCGCTCGCTGAGCGAGGGGTCGACATACAGCCCTCCGTCCGGCGCGATCCCGTTCAAAAGCGCCTCTGCTACGTCGGCAAAGAGCTTTCCTCGGGTGCTTTGATAGTTCACTTCGCATCACTCCCGTCTATTTGACTAACAGAATACCGCAAAATACAAAAGATTTCTACCCTTTTGTGGAAAAGGGAAGAAGAGTCTTGTTTTTTTCTATGCCACATGATACACTGTCTGCGATAAAAATACAAGTGTCTTTTTCTCGCGGATTTTTCGCGGAAAGAACGGAGGAAGCATGAAGGTTTCGGTTTTGGGATATGGAACGGTCGGCGTCGGCGTCTGCTCGATGCTCGAGGCGGCCGAGGGAATGGAGCTGAGAAAGGTGCTCGTGCGCCCGGGGAAAGCGGACAAGCCTTTCAAGGTCTGCTCGATCGAGGAGATCTGCGCTGACGAGGAGACGGAGGCGGTCGTGGAGGTCATGGGCGGCGTCGAGCCGGCGTTTTCCTTCCTGTCCGCCGCGCTGCGCGCGGGAAAACACGCGGTCACCTCGAACAAGGCTTTGGTCGCCGCAAAGGGGCCGGAGCTGGCAAAGCTCGCAAAGGAGAACGGCGTCGGCTTCCTTTTCAGCGCGGCCTGCGGCGGGGCGGTGCCCTTCCTGCACAATCTCGCGCTTGCCGTGGAGAGCGACCGCATCCTCTCCGTCGGCGGCATCCTCAACGGCACGACGAACTTTATGCTGGACTCGATGCAGCGCCGCGGCATGGACTACGGCGAAGCGCTGAAAGAGGCGCAGGCGCTCGGCTACGCAGAGGCCGACCCGACGGCGGACGTCTCCGGACTCGACGCGCTGCGCAAAATCATGCTCGCCTGCGCGGTCGCTTATAACAAGCTGCCCTGCGAGGGCTTCTCTCTCGAGGGCATCGAGTCGGTCACGGCGGCGGACGTGCGGCATTTTCAGTCCAAAGGTCTCGTCCTCCGGTTGCTCGTGAGCGGCGGAATGAGCGAAGATGGACGGATCTGCGCCTACGTTCAGCCCTGTCTTCTGGACTCCTCGTCGCCGGAAGCCTCGGTGCTGAAAAACTTCAACATGGCAAAATACCGCGGCGAGAACTCGGGAGACATCATCCTCATCGGCCAGGGAGCGGGCCGCTACCCGACGGCTTCGGCCGTACTCCGCGATCTGAGCGATCTCACGCATGGACGGCGCGAGATGATGAAGGATTCCTGCGAGCGGGTCGCGGCGGACAACAGCTTTTGCACCTGCCGCTATTACGTGCGTCTCGGCGCCGGATCTGCCGACGCGCTGCCTTTTGCGGAGAAAGAGCGCGACGGCGAACTCGTGCGAGGCGTGACGGAGAGAGTCCCGGTCAGCGAGATGCATGCGCGCGTCAAGGCGCTGCGCGAGAGTGGCGAAGAGGTCTTCTTTGCCGCAATGGAGGGCTGAGGGATGCTGAAGGTCGCAAAATTCGGCGGCTCCTCGGTCGCCGGAACGGAACAGTTTCGCAAGGTCAAGGCTATAATAGAGGCGGAGAGCGCGCGGCGCGTCGTGGTCGTATCCGCCGCCGGAAAGCGCGATGCCGGCGATCACAAGCTGACAGATCTGCTGTATCTCTGCCACGCTCATTTGAATTACGGTGTGTCCTGCGACGAGATCATGCAGACCATCGAGCAGCGCTTCGCCGAGATCCGCGCCTCGCTCGGACTTCATTTCGACGTGGAGGGCGAGATGGAAAAGCTGCGCGCACGGCTCAACCGCGACACGAGCGTTGACGAGCTGGTTTCGCGCGGCGAATACTTCACCGCCCGTCTCATGGCAGAATACCTCGGCTATGCCTTTATCGACGCGGCGGACTGCGTGTTCTTCGGCTATGACGGACAGATCGACCGAGAGAAGAGCGACCGGGCGATCGCCGCGGCGCTCGAAAAACACAAGCGGATCGTGATCCCCGGCTTTTACGGCCGGCTGCCGACCGGCAAGATCAAGGTCATGAGCCGCGGCGGCAGCGACATCACCGGCGCCCTGGCCGCGGCGGCCGTCGGCGCGGACGTGTACGAGAACTGGACCGACGTCTCCGGCATCCTGATGGCGGACCCGCGCATCGTCCCCGAGCCGCGGCCGATCGCCAAGATCACCTATGCCGAGCTGCGCGAGCTGGCCTACATGGGCGCATCGGTCATGCATGAGGAGTCGATCCAGCCGGTCAAAGAGAAGGGCATCGCCCTGAACATCCGCAACACCAACCGCCCGGAGGACCCCGGGACGATGATCGTCGGCGGAACGGAGGAGCGGGGAGACGATGATCGCTTCATCACCGGCATCGCGGGAAAGCGCAACTTCACGATCATCACCGTCTCCAAGCAGAACATGAACGCCAATCTGACGCTTTGTCAGGCGCTTGAAATCATGGATCGCTTCCACGCGCCGGTCGAGCACATCACGCTCGGGCTGGACAGCTTCGCGCTGGTCTCGTCCTCGGCGGCGATGGGCGACGCGCTCTTTGATATCCTCGCCGACCTGCGCAAAACCTGCCGCCCGGATGATATCCGCGTGCAGGACGACATCGCGCTCGTCGCGGCGGTCGGCCGCAAGATGAGCTCCCGTCCCGGCATTTCCGGCCGCCTGTTCAAGGCGCTGGGAGACAGCGGCGTAAACATTCGCACCATCGCCCAAGGCGCGGATGAGCTGGCAATCACCGTGGGCGTGGACAACAGGGATTTTGAAACGGCCATCCGTGTGCTTTACGACGGATTCGCCGGCTGATGAAAGGAGAGCAAGACATGAAGGAATGGAAGATCGGCGTATTGGGCGCCACCGGCGCCGTCGGACAGGAGATGCTCAAGGTCCTCGCGGAGTATGATATCCCGATCGCGGAGCTGCGCCCGCTCGCCAGCGCGCGCAGCGCGGGCAGCCTGATCCGCTTCAAGGGCAAGGACGTCGCCATCCGGGCCGCCTCCGACGACTGCTTCGAGGGACTTGATTTCGTGCTCGGCGCCGTCGAGGGCGACATGTCCCGGCGCTTTGCCCCGGCGATCCGCAAAAGCGGCGCGGTCTACATCGACAATAGCTCGGCCTTCCGTCTCGAGCCGGATGTGCCGCTCGTCGTGCCGGAGATCAACGGCGCGGACGCCTTTGAAAACCGCGGGCTGATCGCGAACCCGAACTGCTGCACGATCATCGCGCTCATGGCCGTGGCCGGCATCGCGAAGCTCTCCCCGATCGAGAACATGGTCGTCTGTACCTATCAGGCAGTCTCCGGCGCGGGGCAGGCCGGCATCGCGGAGCTCAACGCCCAGATGGCCGCTCTCGCAAAGGGCGAGAAGCCCGAGGTCAGGACCTTCGCCGCCCAGATCGCGATGAATGTCATCCCCTTCATCGACGCGCCCTACGGCAACGATTACACCAAGGAAGAGATGAAGATGCAGAACGAGGGGCGGCGCATCCTGCACAACCCGGAGCTGAAGGTCAACTGCACCTGCGTGCGGGTGCCGGTCATGCGCTCGCACTCCATCGCCGTGACGCTGCGCACGAAGGAGAAGGTCAGCGTCGAGGCCGCGAAGGCCGCCGTCGCCGCCTATCCCGGCGTGCGTCTGATCGAGGACTACGAGGGCCGCTGCTACCCCACGCCGCTGGACACGACGGATCAGGATCTCGTCTGGGTCGGCCGCATCCGCGAGGACCTC
>CAMVJF010000151.1 GCA_947167725.1 uncultured Clostridia bacterium
CCTCGTCCACGTCGACCTTCCCGACCTTCACACCGCTTTCCTGTGCGGCGAAGGCCTCGAGGATCGGCGCCTGCATGCGGCAGGGGCCGCACCAGGTCGCCCAGAAGTCCACCAGCGTCACGCCGGAGGCGATCGTCTTGTCAAAGCTATTAGAGTCAAGATGTTCTACTGCCATGATTAATTCTCCTTTACTGTTCTTTTTGTTTTCTGTCGATATACTCACAGGCGGAGAGCGCCGCGACGTTCCCCTCTCCCGCGGCCTTGGCAAGCTGATAGGGCTTGCCCGTGCAATCGCCCGCAGCGAAAACGCCCGGGACGTTCGTGCGCATCGAGCGATCCGTGACGATCCCGCCGTCGGCATATTCAAGCCCGGGCACGAGCTTTGTCACGGACACGGTGTCCTTGATGATGAAGATCCCGTCGACTCGATGCTCCTCGCCGCCGGCGACAAGCATGTCCGCCTTCATGCCCCCGTGGATCTCATAGCGCAGCGGCTTCGGAAAGTGAAGGACCGTACAACCGATCGACTCCAGAAAAGCGGCGTCGTGCGCAGCCTCTTCTCCGCCGCCGATCACGGCGACGGTCTTGCCGCGGTATAGCATGCCGTCACAGGTCGCGCAGTAGCTCACGCCGCGGCCGAGGAACTCGCTCTCGCCGGGATAGAGCTTTTCCCGCGTGATCCCTGCCGCAAGGATGACGGCAGAGCAAGAACAGAATTCGCTGCCCACCGCGACGCCGAAGCTCTCGCCCAGCGGCATCACGCTCAGCGCACGGCCGGAGACAACGTCCGCGCCGCAGCCCTCAAGCTGTTCGCGCAGGATCCGGCAAAGCTCCTCTCCGCTGACGGCCGCAAGGCCCGGATAATTGGTGATGCACTCCGCCTTGTAGAGGCTGCTGGTTTCAACGGGGTTGGTAACGACAGCCGTCGATTTGCCGCGGTTGATGCAGCTCAGCGCGGCGCTGACGCCCGCGGCGCCTCCCCCGATGATCACGATATCATAACGATCTTTCACACGCTCACTTCCTTTGCCTCATACTCTATCATATTTTTATTGTAATTGCTACTGCTTTCGGTTATAATGGCAAAGAATTTACAAACAGGAGATAATTCCGATGGACGAGACAAGAAACTTTATAGAAGAATTCGTCAAGGAGGACCTTAAAGAGGGCGGACGCTGTTACGGCATGAAGATCCACACCCGCTTTCCGCCCGAGCCGAACGGCTATCTCCATATCGGACACTGCAAGGCACTGACGATCGATTTCTCGACCGCCGAGCATTTCGGCGGCATCTGCAACCTCCGCATGGACGACACGAACCCGGCCAGGGAGGATACCGAATACGTCGATGCGATCCAGGAGGATATCCACTGGCTCGGCTTCGACTGGGGCGACCGCTTTTTCTACGGCTCAGATTACTTCGAGCAGACCTATGAGTTCGCGCTCGAGCTGATCCGCAAGGGTCTTGCCTACGTATGTGAGCTCACTCCGGAACAGTTCCGTGAATACCGCGGCGACACGACACATCCCGCCGTCAGCCCCTGGCGTGACCGTCCGATCGAAGAGAATCTCGATCTTTTTCTGCGTATGAAGAACGGCGAATTCCCCGAGGGCCGCTACACGCTTCGTGCCAAGATCGATCTTGCAAGCGGCAATTTCAATATGCGCGATCCCGTGCTTTACCGTATCCGTTACATCGAGCACCACCGGCAAGGTACGAAGTGGTGCATCTTCCCGATGTACGACTTCGCCCATCCCATACAGGACGCGCTGGAGGGCATCACGCATTCGCTTTGTTCCCTTGAATACGAGGCGCACCGCCCGCTTTACGACTGGGTCGTAAACAACGTTTCCATCCCCGGGATAAAACCCCGTCAGATCGAGTTTGCCCGTCTCGGCATCAACTATACGGTCATGTCGAAGCGCAAGCTGCGCCAGCTCGTCGAAGAGGGACGCGTTTCCGGCTGGGACGATCCGCGCATGCCCACGCTCTGCGGCCTTCGCCGCCGCGGCTACACCTCGCGCTCCATCCGCAGCTTCTGCGAAAAGATCGGTGTTTCCAAGGTCGACTCCACCGTGGATTGGGCGCTGCTTGAGAGCTGTCTGCGCGACGACCTCAATGAGAATGCGCGCCGTGTCATGGCGGTGCTCTACCCTGTGAAGCTGACGGTCACGAACTATCCTGCGGCAAAGAGCGAGCTGCTCACGGTTGAGAACAATCCTCTCAGGAGCGAGGACGGCACTCGTGAGATCAGCTTTTCCCGCGATCTTTACATTGAGCGAGAGGACTTTATGGAGGTACCGGCGCCGAAATACAAGCGCTTGTATCCCGGTTTCGAGGTCCGTCTCAAGGGCGCATATCTCGTCACCTGCACCGGCTGCCGCAAGGATGCTGACGGGAACGTTGTCGAGATCTTCTGTGAGTATGATCCCGATAGCCGCGGCGGCGATCCCGCCGACGGACGCAAGGTCAAAGGCGCGACGATTCACTGGGTCGACGCGAATAATTGTGCGGAGGCCGAGGTGCGTGTCTATGATTATCTCTTCTCCGATCCCGACCCCGACGGTCCGGACAAGAACTTCCTGGACTATATCAATCCCGAGAGTCTGATGGTGCTGACGGGTTGCAAGCTTGAAAAATGCCTTGCCGAGATCCCGATGCCGCGCCGCGGCGAGAACTCCGAGAGCTTCCAGTTTATGCGACAGGGCTATTTCTGCCTCGATAACAAGGACGCCAGACCTGATCACCTTGTATTCAACCGGGCAGTCGCGCTCAAGGACAGCTTCCGCCGGTAACAGGCAAACAGAAGCAAAAAAACAGCGGAGAAATGCTTTCATTTCTCCGCTGTATTATTATAGATCTTATATGTATTGCTGCAGGCTTTGCTGGAACACCTTTTCGATCTCATCGAGGTTTCCGGTGGCCGCCGCGATAGCGAAGATGGCGACGAAAATAAGAAGGACGACCAGCAGCGCGCACCAGAAAGAACGCGCGTAGTTGCGGCGATTGAGATTGTTCTTGTTGAAGCTCATCACGATCAGAAGGATAAAGCCGATGATCGGGATCGAATACAGCAAGCTCCAGCCGACATAACCCCAGGGGCTCATTGGCTTATAGGCGCTCGGGATGCGGATCTGTTCGCTCTTGCTCGGCGCGGCAGAAGCCGCCGTCGCAGCAGGAGCGCTTTTCTGCGTGTAATTCAGCATCGCACCGCAGTTCTTGCAAAACACGTTTCCGCTTTCGACCGGTGCTCCGCAGTTGGGACAATTCATGTTAATGCCTCCTTTGATGTATTATAATACTGTCTTGCTCCGGCTTCCGTCAGCCGGTTAAGGTACCGTTTTCACAGAGGAGCTCAAAACCAGGAGCTCAGCAGAGATGCAAGCGGGAAATACAGGATCGGGAGAAAAATGCCCGGGAGCATGTCTCCGATCCGGATATGCTTCTCGGAAATCCCGAGCAGATTGATCGCCATACCGATAAAGAGCGTCCCGCCGACGGCGGACATTTCTGTGACGACCTCGGTCGTCAGCACGGGAGCGGCATAGGATGCGAGCAGAGCAATGCCGCCCTGGATGACGAGGACGGATACGGCGGAGAGCAGAACGCCCGGTCCGAGAGCCGCAGCGAAAACCAATGCGCTCATAAAATCCATGATGCTCTTTGCGATCAGGATGTCATAGTTGTGATTGAGTCCCGCCTCGATCGACCCGATGACCGTCATCGTACCGACGCAGAAGAGCATCGTTGTTGACATGAAGGCCTCTGCAAATGGTCCCTGGCCGAGTTTTGTACCGCTCAAACGAGCCGTGATGCGGTCGGCCGCGCCGTTCATGCGGTCGTCCAGATGAAGCGCGACCCCAATGATGGTGCCGATAACCAGACAAATCATAACAATCAGGATATTACTGGTCCCGATCGCACTCTGCACACCGATAACCATGGTGCAAAGAGCGATCGCCATCATGATCCCTTTGGAAAACTGTTCTTTGATCCTGCTGCCGAAGAGCAGACCGAGCGCGGAACCGATCAGAACGGCCGCGACGTTGATAAAAACTGCAAGCATGGCTTTTCCTTCTCGTCTTTTTTGTTATCATATCACGCACATCCGGCGATTGCAAGAGCGCGGCACGGTTTGCAATTTCGCCGGAAAGTGATATAATGCGGAAAAGCTTTTTTATCGGAAAGGAGAACGCGGGATGGCTGGATTTCTCTGGTTCATTCTCTTTCAGCTGCTCTCCTGCACGCTGCTGCTGCGGCGCAGCTTGACGGGCAGCGCAGCCGAGCGCCTGTGGATCGGCAGCGTGACCGGGAGCGTGGCTGCCGCGTGGCTCCCGATTTCAGTCGCTTTTTTTCTCGGTTTTACGAAGCGCGCGCATCTATCCGCCGTCCTCCTTGCCTTGCTGTTCTTTTTTCTGCTGTATCGTCTCCTGCCTCGCCGGCGTCGCTCTCCTGACAGTGTGAAAAGCGATCACGGTCCTTTTTTGCTGCTCCTGCTGCCTTTGACGGCGCTTTGCGTATATCTGCTCTGTACCCACACGATCTGCGAGCGGAACGGCGCTCTCTACAGCGGTCAATGCAGCTATGGCGATATGGCGATGCATCTGGGCTTTATCACCTCGATAGCCGAACAGGGCGTTTTTCCTCCCGAATACAGCATC
>CAMVJF010000152.1 GCA_947167725.1 uncultured Clostridia bacterium
TCAAGTAATACATACATATAGCAAACATAACTATCTGGCATATAATAGAGCTTATTACTGCTCCCATTATATTTACTTTTGGATTACTTATTAAGAAAACATTCATTACCACTTTTATTACTGCTCCTACATCCAGAGAAGATTTTTTCAAAAGAGAGATGAGCCCGCCATGAACAACAACGGCTCCGACGCAAGGATGCTCACAAGGACGCTGTTCCGCCTTCTCCCGATCCAAGTCCTGCTGGCCGCCGTAGGAGCGGTCAACGGGATCGTATCAAGCTACTTTGCCGCAAATTTCGTCGGCATCGACGCAATGAGCGCGGTCGGTCTTTACAGCCCGCTGAACATGCTGCTGCAGGCGATCGGCACGATGCTCCTCGGCGGCTCGGTCATCCTGTGCGGGAAGTACATGGGGCAGAACCGGCAGGACAGACTGCAGAACGCCTTTTCTTTGGATCTGCTGCTCTCGCTGCTGATCTCTGGCGTTTTTACCGCGCTTTTCGTCCTGCTCTCCCTGCTTGACGCGACGAGCTTTCTGACGAAGGACGCTGCCGTGCGGCCGATCTTCAACCGCTACCTGCTCGGCCAAGCGATCGGCGTGCTCCCGATGGTGCTCGGCAATCAGCTTGCGGCCTTCCTCTCGTTGGAGAACAAGGGCGGGAGGACCATCGCGGCGACGGTGGCCTATATCGTTGTCAATCTGCTTTTGAACTATCTGTTCGTGCAGGTCTTAAGCATGGAGGCCTTCGGCCTGGCGCTGGCCTCCTCGTTGGGGCTTTGGGTGTTTTTCGGCGTCCAGGCGCAGCATTTCCTGACAGGCCGCTCGCATTTTCACGCTGCATTTACGGGGCTGGACTGGAAGGAGAGCGGCGAGCTGATCAAAACGGGACTTCCCGGTGCGGTGGGCAGCGGCTACCAGACCGGCCGCGGCCTTATCCTGAACTGGCTGATGAGCGCCTTCGTCGGAAGCGTCGGCATCTCCGCCTTCGCGACGGCCAACAACCTGCTGGGGATCATCTGGTCGATCCCCACGGGGATGCTTGCGGTCTCGCGCATGATGATCAGCGTCAGCGTGGGCGAGGAGGACAGACAGACGCTGACGGACGTCATGCGCGTCATGCTCTTCCGCTTCGTGCCGCTGATGTGCGCGGTCGCGTTTGGCATCATGCTGTGCGCGCAGCCGCTCACACGCATCTTCTACCGCGACCCGACCGAGCCGGTCTACTGGATGACGGTCTGGGGACTGCGGCTGCTGCCGCTGTGCATGCCGCTGGCCGTAATCTGCGCGCACTTCGTCTGCTACGGGCAGGTATCCGGCAAGCAGGGACTTGTCCATCTGATCTCGCTGCTCGACGGCATCGTCTGCGTCTGCGCCTTCGCGGCGCTGCTGATCCGCAGTCTCGGCATGAACGCCGTGTATGCGGCCAATGTGATCAACGGCGCTGTCATGCCGCTGGTCCTTGTCGCCTACGCCTGGATCAAGGGCAAACGCTTTCCGAGAAGCATGGACGAGCTGATGGTCGTTCCGCCGGACTTCGGCGTCTCGGAGGACGAGCGCCTGGATCTGACAGTGCGCAGCATCGAAGAGGTCGTCGACGTTTCCCGGCAGATTCAGCAATTCTGCCTGGAGCGGGGCGTCGATCCGCGCCGCGCGCTCCTCGCCGGCCTTTCGATGGAGGAGATGGCGGGCAATATCGTGGAGCACGGCTTCGGAAAAGACGGCAGGAAACACGCCGTGGACGTGCGCGTGGTGCACAAAAACGACGATGTGATCCTTCGCATCAAGGATGACTGCGTTCCCTTTGACCCGAGCGAGAGACAGAAGCTCGCGGAAGGGGAGGACGTCACGAAAAACATCGGGATCCGCATGGTGTTCGGCATCGCCGAGGAGGTCCGCTACCAGAACATCCTCGGGCTGAACGTCCTGACGATCTGGATCTGACGCGGCTGAAGAAAAAGACAGACACACGTCATCGTGTGTCTGTCTTTTTCTTTCCCGTCCGGCAGGGCCTTATTTGGTGTTGTACTTTTCCAGCGTGTCGAGCAGCCACTGGCCGGTCGGACTGTAATCCTCCCGCGCGAAGCCGCTGTATTTCAATACATTCGAGCGCAGAACGGAGCAGGCCTCGGGGGCTGAGGAGAAGGACCACAGGCAGTAGGAGATCTTCTCACGCTCCAGCAGCTCGATCCAGGCGTCGGCGCTCTCAAAATCGCGGGGATGCCCGCCGCTGGCGGCGGTGACGCCGTATTCGCTGACAAAGACGGGCAGCCCGTTCCGGCTGACTTCCTCGGTCATGTCGCGATACTCCTGGCCGTGGCTGGCGGCGTAAAAGTGCAGGGTGTAGAGCAGGTTGTCATAGTCGAGCGGATCGGCCGCCACGCTGCGCAGCGCCTTCGACCAGTCGGGATTGCCGACGATGATCACGGAGTCGGGATCCTTTTCCCGGATGACGGGGATGATCTGCTCGGCGTAGCGCTTGACGGCAGGCCAGTCCACGCCGTTCGGCTCGTTGCAGATCTCGTAGAGCACGTTGTCGTAATCGCGGAAACGCTCGGCCATTTCGGCAAAGAAGAGCCTGGCGTCCTCAAGATAGAGATTCGGATCGCCGTCGCTGAGGATGTGCCAGTCGATCAGAGCGTACATGTCCTGCGAGCGGCAGAGCTCGACGCCCTTTACGATATCCTGCTTGTGGCGCTCCTTGTCGCCGTGGGTGCAGTAGCCTACGATCCCCACGCCGTAGGTATACATGGCGAAGCGGAACAGATTGACGCCGACGTCCCGGGACAGCTCGCTGAAAAGGGCGTCGGTGAGGTAATCCTCCGCCGTGATGAGGCTGTTGGAGCTGACGCCGCGTAGCATCACGGGTTCTCCGCTCTCGGAGCAGAGCTTGCCGTCGACGACGCGGAGCCTGCCGCAGGAGGAAGGCCTTGCCCGGCCGTCGTCACAGACGTGCACCGGGTCCTCCTCCGGAAGAGGCGTTTCCGACGCGCGTTCTTCCGCGCTCTCTTCGGCGCCGGCCTCCTGCGCGGGAGCGGAGGAAACGCCGCAGCCCGTCAGAAGCGAGAGAAGCAGGGCGGCGGCCAGGAGAAGGGAAATGGTTTTCTTCATCGGAATTCTTCCTTTCGTTTGCGCGCGGCGCGCCGCGCTTTGCGCCAATTCAGCATGAAAAGCGGGCGCGCCCTCGACCAGGGGGTGCGCCCGATCATCGTCAGCCCATTCGCACGAGAACGGAGACGCGGCTGCCGGAAGGCTGCACGGGCAGAACGCAGCCGTCGACGCTCTTCCCGTCGAGCGTCACGGAGCGCACGCCCTTCTCCACGCCCTCGGGATTCTCCACCGTGATCTCGTAGACGGCGCCGCGGAAGCGGCGGGTGAGAGTGAAACGGCGGAGGAAGGAAGGAACGCAGGGATCGATACACAGACCGTCGAGCGTCGGCTTGACGCCCAGAATGGCCTGCGAGATGCTCAGGAAGGTCCACGCGGCCGTGCCGGTGAGCCAGCTGTTCTTGCCCTCGCCGAAGCTCACGGCGTCGCGGCCGGCGATCATCTGGCTGTAGACATAGGGTTCGGTGCGGTGGATCTCGCTGATGTCCTCGATATATGCGGGCGCGGTGCGGCGATAGACCTCGAAGGCGCGCTCGCCGTGGCCGAGCTCCGCCTCAGCGCAGACGATCCAGGGGTTGTTGTGGCAGAAAATGCCCGCGTTCTCCTTATAGCCGGGGGGATAGCTCGTGATCTCGCCCAGCTCGAGATGATAACGGGTGTAGGCGGGCTGCAGCAGCACGATGCCGTACTTCGTGTCGAGCCGTTCCTTCACGCTCGCAAGCGCCTGCGCAGCCTCGCCGGTCTCTTTGCCGATCCCTGCCATGACGCACATGCCCTGCGGCTCGATGAAGATCTGGCCCTCTTCGCATTCCCGGCCGCCCACGACCCTGCCGAAGGCGTCGAAGGCGCGGCGGAACCAGGCGCCGTCCCAGCCTGCGTCGAGCGTGGCCCTCTCAACGGCGGCGATCGCCTCGTCGCCCGCGGCGGCCTCGTCCGCGAGCCCGAGACGGCGGCAGATCGCCGTCCAGGCGCGGCCGTACTTGACGAACATGCCGGCGATAAACACGCTCTCCGCCACGGGGCCTTCGCTCGGCCCGGTGATCTGGAAGCTCTCGCCCGGATGCTCGGAGAAGCAGTTGAGGTTCAGACAGTCGTTCCAGTCCGCGCGGCCGATCAGCGGCAGGCCGTGCGGCCCGAGATGCGTGCGGGTATAGTTGAAGCTGCGCCGCAGATGCTCGAGCAGCGGCTGCGCCAGAGCGGGGTCGTTGTCGAAGTCCACAAGCTCGTCGAGGATGCTCCAGTCGCCGGTCTCGCGCAGATAGGCGTCCGTACCCGCGATCAGCCACAGCGGATCGTCGTTGAAGCCGCTGCCCACGGCGAGATTGCCCTTCTTGGTCAGAGGCTGGTACTGATGATAGGCGCTGCCGTCCGGGAACTGCGTGGCGGCGATGTCGAGGATGCGCTCGCGCGCCCGCTCGGGGATCATGTGCACGAAGCCCAGCAGATCCTGGCAGGAGTCGCGAAAGCCCATGCCGCGGCCCATGCCGCTCTCATAATAGCTGGCCGAACGGCTCATGTTGAAGGTGACCATGCACTGGTACTGGTTCCATACGT
>CAMVJF010000153.1 GCA_947167725.1 uncultured Clostridia bacterium
ACGGCGCCCACCGAGATCTACACTCTTTCCCTACACGACGCTCTTCCGATCTAAGAGCAGCCCCGCGGCGAGCACCGCGAGCACCGACTGCGCCGCGGCGCTCCCGGGCAAGTCCATTTTCAGATAGCTGTCCACGATCTCCATGACCGTGTCGTCGCGCAGCGTGATGGAGATCTCGATGCGGCGGTTCTGCGCGCGGCCCTCCTCGGTGTCGTTCGACGCGACCGGGCGCGTTTTGCCGTAGCCGGCGGCGCAGAAGTAGCGGGCGTATTCGTTCAGCTCGCCCTTGCCGCTTGTGAGCAGATAGTTCAGCACGGCGTTCGCGCGGTCGGTGGAGAGCGCGCGGTTCTGCGCGTCCGAGCCAGTCGAGTCGGTATGGCCGGAGATCACGATGCTGTCGACGTACTTGGCGTTGTCCGCGTCGGAGAGGAAGGTCTTGAACACCGTCACGAGCCGGTCGAGCGTGGGCCGCGCGGCGGCCTTGACGGCGGAGGAGCCGAAGTCGAAGAGCACGCCCTCGTCGAGCACGATCGCGCCGTTGTCGCCGATCGTGACCTTGCTCGCGTCGCCCATGACGCCCACGACGCTGTCGCGGATCTGCTCGAGGATCGACAGGCGCAGCACGGCGATGGTCTGCATGCGGCTGCGCATCTCAAGGAGCTCCTTGTTCGCGGCCTTCAGGTACTGCTCCTGTTCGCCGATCAGCGCCTTCTGGTCGGCAAGGAGCTTGTCCTGCGCGGCGAGCTCGTCTTTCTGGGAGGCGAGCTGCGCGCTCTGCTCTTCGAGCCGGCCGCGCTGCTCGTCGAGCGTCAGACGCGCCTCATCGAGGTCGATCGTGACCTTCTCGAGGTCGCTCCTGGCCTCGTCCACCTGCGCGAGCGTGAGATCGAGCGTCGCGCGCGTTTCTGCCAGCGCCTCCTGCGTGCTCTGCAGGTCGTTGCCGGTGATGAGGTTTTGGATATAGCTCAGCAGCATAAGGAAGAAGAGGATCAGCGCCACGGCCGACATCATGTCGGCGTAGGACGGCCAGAAGCCCTGCTCTCCCTCCGCGGCCGCGACGGCGCCGCGGCGCGGGCGAAAGCTCCTTCTCATTTATCTGACTCCTTCCATGCGCCGGTTGATCTCCCGCATTGCGGAGGAGAGATCGCGCACGGCGAGGTCCATGCGCTCGACGCTGCCGCGCAGGTTGTAGTCCACCTCGGAGAAGTCGTGGATGCCGGCCTTGAACTGGCCGACGGCCTCGTTGAACTTGCGGACCTCCTCGTCGCAGACCGCGAGACTCTCGCGGAAGGAGACAGCGGCGGAGGCGGTGGTCCTGGCGTAGGCGGCGGAGGCGTCGGCGAGCGACTTGCGGATCTCCTCCGCACTCGCGCCCATCGCCTCGATCATGCTGCGCACGAGCGAGACCTCGTCCTTCGCCGTGACGGAGGAGAGCGTCGGGGCGATCTCGTTGTCGAGCCAGAGCTCGAGGCGCGTCTCAAAGCTTTCCCGCGCGGCCTGCGGGCTGAGGATGGTCCGCAGGATGGTCAGCAGGATCGAGCAGCCCGCGCCGACGAGGGAGGTATAGAAGGCGACGCCCATGCCGGACAGCGCGCTGAGCAGACCGCCGCCGACGCTGTCGAGCACGCTGAGCCACTCGGAGGTGTTGGAATAGCCGATCAGCTCCGTCAGCGACACGACCGCGAGGCTCAGCCCGAGGAAGGTGCCGAAGAGGCCAAGCGTGACAAAGAGCGAGACGGCGTTGTTCAGATAGCGCTCGCAGAGCAGCAGACCGGAGAGCTTGCGCCCCACCACGTCGGAAATGATCGCGGGCGTATTGACCTCCGCGCCGTACTTTTTGAACGCGGCGGTGTATTCCTCCAGCAGGAGCGCACGCCAGCCGCGTCCGTCTCCGTCGCGGCCGTCGCCCTTGGCCCTGGCGGCGAGCAGACGGTAGCGCGAGGCGAGATAAAACAGCAGGATCAGCGCCAGCGCGAAGAGCGCGAGGATCACAAAAATGACGACGATTCCCCCGACGGGCATGTTCTTCAGACTGCTCAAGGCTTTCTCCTCCGTATCGTAAGCGGTTTTCTTTGCCATTTTTCGGCTTTCAACGACAATATAAACAAAAGGCGCCGACAAGATGTTAACAAAACGCAAATATTCGCGCGGGAGAAGGAAATGCGGCGGGATCGTGCGATCCCGCCGCCGTGCGGACCTGCGGTCAGTTCAGGTCCCGGTGATACCAGAGCAGGGTATAATCCTCGCCGTCCTCGTCCTGCCGCGCTTCGCTGTGATCGAAAGCAAAGCCGCAGCTCTCGATCAGCGCGCGCGAGGCGAGGTTCTTCTCGCGCGCGGCGGCGACGAAGCGCTTCGCGCCGAACGTGTCGCGGCAGAAGGCGCAGAGCGCCTCGAGAAGCTCGCGGCCGTAGCCGCGGCGCCAGTAGTCCGGCCCGAGCGCGATGCCCGTCTCGCCCCAGCTCTCCGCGTCCAGCCGCTCGACCCCGGCCCAGCCGACGACCGCGCCGCTCGCCTTTTCCTCGACGGAATACTTGAAGGGGTGCGTCTGTTCCCAGCGGAGCGTCCGCTCCATGCGCGCGCGGGCCTCCGCCTCGTCTGTGGTGACGGACCAGAGCATATGGCGCGCCGCCTCCGGGCGGGACCAGATATTATCGTAGAGATCGCGCCAGTCGGCCATGCGGCTCCTGCGCAGCACGAGCCGGGCGGTCTCGATCCGCTCCGGCGCCTCGGGCATTTCCATGAGCACAGCTCCCTTCCTTTGTTCATTCGGCTTGAGGATAACAGAAAGCGCGCGCGTTTTCAACGAAAAAATGTGCCGCGGCATATTGTATGCGGCGTGGGGTTTGTGATAAAATACTATGCGGAAAACACCTCTTCCCGCCCGGGAAGGGAATCAGGAAAAGAAAACAGCAAGGAGGACGATTCCATGAACGAAAAGATATTGACCGGCTTTGAGGGGATCGTGGAGAAGGCAAAGACCGCCGAGCGGCCGATGCGCGTGGCGATCGCCGCGGCGGACGCCGAGAACATCGTGCGCGGCGCCTTCATGGCGCAGGACGCCGGTTTTGTCGAGCCGATCCTGATCGGCAACGAGGCGAAGATCCGCGCCGTGCTCGAGAATATCGGCGAGAGCGGGCGCGATGTCCGCCTCATCGACGCCTCCGGCGGCGACAGCTCGGTGCAGTTCGCCATCGAGATGATCAACTCCGGCGACGCGGACTGCCTGATGCGCGGCAACAGCAGCACGCGCGACTTCCTGATGCCGGTCCTCAACAAGAGCAACCACCTCATCCAGGAAAATGCGCTCGTCACGCACGTCGTCTTTCTGAAGGTGCCCGGCTATGAGAGGCTGCTCGCGGTATCCGACGTGACGCTGCTCATCAACCCGCCCATGGACCTGCGCAAGGAGGTCGTTAAGAACATGGTCAAGGCGCTCAACGCCTTTGACGTGAAGCACCCGAACATCGCGCTGCTGGCCCTGGTGGAGAAGCCCAGCTATCAGATGCGCGACACCGTCGAGGACCAGACCATGGTGCGCGAGAACAACATGCGCCCCTTCGCCGACTGCAACCTCGTCGGCCCGATCGCCTACGACCTGATCGTCAGCAAGGAGGCCGCGCGCCTCAAGGGCTTCGACTGCCCCTACTGCGGCGAGTTTGACGGCATCGTGGTGCCGAACCTGATGTCCGGCAACCTGATGGTCAAGGTGCTGCAGCAGAACGCCGGGGCCAGCGGCTGCGGCGTGCTGGTCGGCGCGAAGATCCCGGTGGCCATCACCTCCCGTTCCGACGCGCCCGAGCAGGCCTTCTACTCGCTGGCCGCCTGCACGGCGATGTGGGACGCCCCCGCGTACAGGAGCTTCTTCGGCTGATCGGCCGAAAAAACAAAACAGCGGCGCCGCGGAATCAGCCCGATTCCGCGGCGCCGTTTTTATTTCTCCGCCGCACTCGCGCCGGTGGCGTAATCGATGGCGATCCCCGGCTGGACGTTGTAGAGCACGACGTGGAAGCAGACGCCTCTGCCCTCGTCCTCGACCGAGTAGGCCTCGAGCTCGACGCCGCGGGCCAGCAGCTCCCGGCCCCGGTAGATCGGCGTGCAGCGGTACAGGACGTGGTGGCCGGTCTCGGCGATCTCGTCGGCGACCTCCTTTTCGTAGGGCAGCATCAGCTCACGGTTGAGATGCCGCGTCCCGGTGAAGAGATTTTCGCGCGTCTCCTCGTCGCCGCAGAGCAGATAGCCGATCACATGACAGCGGTTGTAGAGATAGCCGTCCTCGATGAGCGCGTCGTAGCGCACGCTGTGCCAGCCCGAGGGCCGGATCGAGGCGTCGATCCGCCCGCGCGGCATGCGCGGCAGCGTTTCCGGCCCGAGACAGGCGATCGCCGCGCCGGTGCGGCCCAGACGGTCGAGCGGGGAGAAGGAGACGTAGCACTCGCGCGTGAGCTGCCCGGGCGTGAAGAGCGGCACGCCGCCGTTGAGCTCGACGCAGTCCTCTCCGGCCCAGGCGGGGATCTCCGTCCCGCCGCCCGCCGTGAGCGGGAGGGCGACGCCGGGGCGCTCGACGAGGCGCAGCAGCGCGAACACGGCCGCGAAAAGCAGCAGCGAGAGAAAGAGGCCG
>CAMVJF010000154.1 GCA_947167725.1 uncultured Clostridia bacterium
GTCGCCGCCGTAGAACTGATTGCCCTCGCGGTACATCGTGAGCCCCAGCAGCCCCGCGTCCACGGCCGCGGCGATCTTGGCCGCGCAGCTCGCCTTCGCTCCGTCGCATACGATGCCGGAGGTCACGGCCACGGTGTTGACGATCGTGTGGGCGATGGTCTCGAAGCGGCCGCCCTGCAGATAGGCGATGCCGGAGGCCGCGCCCGCGCCCGCGCTGACCGCGCCGCAGTAGGCGCTGAGACGCCCGATGCCGGTCTTGAGATGGATCGTGACGAGGTTGGAGACGCACAGCGCGCGCAGCAGCGTCTCTTCGTCCGCGCCGGTGTCGCGCGCGTAAACGATGACCGGGACGGAGGTCGTGATGCCCTGGTTGCCGCTGCCCGAGTTGATGATCACCGGCAGCTCGCAGCCGTTCATGCGCGCGTCGCTGCCTGCGGCCGCCCAGGCCCGCAGCTTGTAGCCCATGTCGCCCTCGTGTCCCTTCAGGAGCGTCTTGCCGATGTTCGCGCCGTAGCTGCTGCGCAGCCCTTCCTCGGCGATCGCCATGTTGTATGCGATCTGTCGCTCGAGGACCTCGCGCACGTCGGCGAGCTCGACGCTCTCGGCAAAGTCGATGATGCGCTCGACGCTCATGCAGCTTCGGTCGGTCAGCGCGGCCTTTTCTGCGCCGCCCTCGCTCTCAAAGAGCGTCTCGCCGTTCCGGCGGATGCAGACGATGTTGGTGTGGAAGTCCGTGATGCGCACATAGGCGCTCTCCCCGCCGTGAAAGACACTCACGGCGATATCGAAGATATGCGGCGTCTCGGCGTGGCCTACCTCGATCGGCGTGCTCTCGAGGAAGGCGCGGATGGCGGCGATCCCCTCGCCGCCGACGGAGGCGAGCACCTGCAGCTCCGCGTTCGCGTCGCCCGCGGCGATGCCCGCGGCGGCTGCCGCGGCGATGCCCTTGAGTCCGCCGGTGTTCGGCACGACGACGCTCTTGACGTTCTTGATGATATTGCCGCTGGCCTCCACCTTCACGCGATCCGGCGCCGCACCGAGGGTATCGCGCGCCCTGGCCGCGGCGTAGGCCACGGCGATCGGCTCGGTGCAGCCCATGGCCGGGAGCAGCTCCTCCCGGAGGATCTGCACATACTGCGCATAACAGCAATCGTTTTTGTTCATGTCCATCCCTTTCTCATCCTGCGGCAAGACCCGGGAAAGCCCCGCCTCGGAGTTTCCCGGGTCTGCACGCGAGGCGGGTCCGGATTATCCCGTTTGACTCACGGATTCATCGTATAGTTGGGCGCTTCCTTGGTGATATAGATATCGTGCGGGTGGCTCTCCTTGAGGCCGGCGGAGGTGATGCGGACGAATTTGCTCTTCGTGCGCAGCTCCTCAATGTTGTGCGCGCCGCAGTAGCCCATGCCGGAGCGCAGGCCGCCCATCATCTGGAACACGGTCTCGGAGACCGGGCCGCGGAAGGGCACGCGTCCCTCGACGCCCTCGGGGACGAGCTTCTTGTTGTCCTGCTGGAAGTAACGGTCCTTCGAGCCCTTCTGCATCGCGCCGATGCTGCCCATGCCGCGGTAGACCTTGAACTGGCGGCCCTGGAAGACCTCGGTGTCGCCCGGAGCCTCCTCGCAGCCGGCGAGCATCGAGCCCATCATCACGACACGGCCGCCGGCGGCGATCGCCTTGGTGATGTCGCCGGAGTACTTGATGCCGCCGTCGGCGATGATGGGGATACCGTAGCGGTCGCCCATTTCGGCGCAGCGCAGGATGGCGCTGATCTGCGGCACGCCGATGCCCGCGACGACGCGCGTCGTACAGATCGAGCCCGGGCCGATGCCGACCTTGACGCAGTCGGCGCCGGCCTTGATGAGGGCCTCGGTGGCCTCGGGCGTTGCGACGTTGCCCGCGATCAGCTGCGCGTCGGGGTACTTCGCCTTGACCTCGCGGATGCAGCGCATGATGTTCGCGCTGTGGCCGTGAGCGCTGTCGAGCACCAGCACGTCCACGCCCGCGTCGAGCAGTGCGCCGGTGCGCTCGAGGATGTCCTTCGTCACGCCGATGGCCGCGGCGCAGAGCAGTCTGCCCGCGCTGTCCTTGGCGGAATTGGGGTATTTCATGACCTTCTCGATGTCCTTGATCGTGATGAGGCCGCGCAGGCGGTACTCGCCGTCGACGATCGGGAGCTTTTCGATGCGGTGATGGCGCAGGATCTCCTTCGCCTCGTCGAGCGTCGTGCCGACCGTGCCGGTCACGAGGCCGGTGCTGGTCATGACCTCGGCGATGCGGCGGGAGAGGTCGGTTTCGAATTTCATGTCGCGGTTGGTGATGATGCCGACGAGGCGGTTCTCCTCGTCCACGACCGGCACGCCGGAGATGCGGTATTTAGCCATCAGCGCCTCGGCGTCGCCGAGCGTCTTGTCCGGGGTCAGCGAGAAGGGGTTGGTGATGACGCCGTTCTCCGAGCGCTTGACGAGGTCGACCTGCTCGGCCTGCTGGTCGATCGACATGTTCTTGTGGATGACGCCGATGCCGCCCTCGCGCGCGATGGCGATCGCCATGCGGTATTCGGTCACGGTATCCATGGCAGCGCTCATCACCGGGATATTCAGCTTGATGGTCTTCGTCAGTTCGGTCGAAAGGTCCACGTCGGCGGGAAGCACGTCGCTCTCCGCGGGAACGAGCAGTACGTCGTCAAAGGTCAGGCCCTCGCCGACGATGCGGCTGGAATACAGCTCCGAAAACTCCATGGGAAATCTCCTCTGCAAATATGATTTTACTGCGGACAGAGGTGCTCAGCCGCAGTAATACCTTTTATCAAAATTATAGCGATTTTTCGCCGCATGTCAACATTTTTTCAAGCTCCGCGAGGTCCCCGGCGATCGCGTCCGCCCCCGCAAGCTCCAGTTCTCCGGGCGCTGCGTAGCCGTAGCGCACGCCGATGCATCTCACGCCCGCCGCATGCGCGCCCTCGACGTCGTACTTCGTGTCGCCGATGAGGACGCAGTCGTCTTTCTCCGCCCCGAGCAGGGCGACCACGCGCTCGACGATCTCCCGCTTCGTGTTGTTGTTCCCGTCCATCCCGCTGCCGATAACGACGGAAAAGAAGGGACGGATGCCGCTGCGCGCAAGCAGCTCCTCGGCCAGCGGCAGCGGTTTGGAGGTCGCGACGGCCATCACGAGGCCCCGCTCGCGCAGGCGTTCGAGGAACTCCGTCATGCCGGGGAAGGCGCGGCTCTCATACACGCCGACGGGGCGGTAGCGCTCCTGGAACAGGCCGCGCGCCTCAAAGGCCTTTTCGTAGGAAAAGCCGAACTTCTCCATGAAAATGTCCACGAGCGGCGGCCCGGCGAAGCAGCGCAGCTCGTCGAGCTCCGCGCGCACGCCAAGCTTTTCAAGCGCATACTGCGCACTCTTCGTGATGCCCTCCACGGTGTCGTAAAGCGTCCCGTCAAAATCAAACAGAATAAACTTCGCCATTCGATTCTCCTCATCGTTTTTGGGTATTATACAAGATGAGCATTTCCGTGTCAATCGCGCCGCGGCGTGAATATACTGATAGCATCCGTTATCATAGGAGGGCATCATGGAACAGTCATTTTTCCTCGGGGCAAACACCGCCTCGGGCTTCGTCTCGCTCTACGACGGCTTCTGCCGGGCGCCGGGCGACTATCTCCATATCGTCAAGGGCGGACCGGGGACCGGGAAATCCGGCTTTATGCGCGCCGTCGCGCTCGAGGCGGCGCGCCGCGGTCTCGACGTCGCGTGCGTGCGCTGCTCCGGCGATCCGGATTCGCTCGACGGCGTGTATCTCCCCTCGCTGCGTCTCGGCTGGTGCGACGGCACCGCGCCGCACGCCGCGGAGCCCGGCGTTTTCGGCGCGGATAGTGATTATGTAAACCTCGGTCAATTCTGCCGGACCCCGCTGCCCGAAGCCGAAGCCGCCCGCGCGCGTTCTCTGACGGCGGCTTATCGGGAGAAGTACGCGCGCGCCTATGCGCTGCTCGCCGCCGGAAAAAACGTCGCCGACGCGCTTTCACCCGAGCCGTCCGAGACGGCGCAGATGCGGGCGAACGCCGCGCTTCGCGCGCTCGTGGAGCGTCTGGACGCAGGAGCCGGCGCCTCGCTCTCACGGCGCTTTGCCGGGGCGATCGGCTGTCAGGGCGTGATCGGCGGCGACAGCGCCCTCGAGGGCTTCCGCACGATCTATGTCTGCGAGGACGGCTGCGGTCTCGCGGCCGGGGCGCTCGCCGCGGCGCGGGACGAGGCGCTCGCGCGCGGTCAGCGCGTGATCGAGCTGCTCTCTCCCTTCGACGGGCGCTCGACGGAAGGCGTTCTGCTGCCCGGTCTCTCGAGCGCCTTTGTCCGGGCCGCGCCGCAGCACGGCGGCAAAAAGCTCTCGCTCGACCGTCTCTGCGGCTCGCTTGACGAGATCAAGGAACGCCGTCGGCAGCTGCGCGCCGCCCGGCGCGAGCGGGATCGCTGCATCGCCGCGGCCTGCGCCGTCCTCGCGGAGGCCAAGGCGCTGCACGACGAGCTGGAGGCGGTCTGTTTCCCCTTTATGGACTATCCCGCTCTCGACGCCTTCACGGCGCGGGAGGTCGCGCGTGTTTTCTCCT